>DASPZT010000204.1:0-11764 GCA_035636135.1 Candidatus Limnocylindria bacterium
GTTCGCCTCGTTCAGGTAGATCCGGTTCGTTGTCTTCTCGAGAAAGAAATCGACGCGCGCCATGCCGGCCGCATCGATGGCCTGGAAGGCTCGGACGGCGAGGGCCCGGACTTCCTCGGCCACCGACGCTGGAATCGGCGCGGGAATCAGGAGCTTGGAGCCCTCGTCCATGTATTTCGCTTCGTAGTCGTAAAACTCATGGGCCGGTACGATCTCGCCCACGACCGACGCCTGGGGGTCGTCGTTGCCCAGCACGCTGACCTCCAGCTCACGGGCGTCGACAGCGCGCTCGACCAGGATCTTTCGGTCAAAGCTCGACGCCAGCCGCAACCCGGCCAGCAGCTCCTGGCGGTTATGGGCCTTGGACGTCCCCACGCTGGAGCCCGAGTTGGCGAACTTGCTGAAGCATGGATAGCCGAGCTCCGCCTCAACCAGCCGGAGGAATGCGTCCGGGTCCTGCTCGAAGCGGGCTCGGGAGGTCCAGACATTGTCGACGACCGGCAGGCCAGCTGCGGCGAAGGCCCGCTTCATGAAGATCTTGTCCAGCCCCAGGGCCGAGGCCAGCACGCCGGCGCCGACGTAAGGCACGTTGGCCAGCTCGAGCAGCCCCTGGATGGTGCCGTCCTCACCGTTCAGCCCGTGAAAGACGGGGAAGACCACGTCCAGCGACGGCACGGCGGCTCGGCCGGCCGGTGCGCCATTGAGTGACGCCGGCACCAGGCCGTGCTGAGTCGGATCGGGCGGCAGATACACATAGGTCCGGGCAGCCGCATCATGGATCAGACGCGGAATCGAGTCGCCCAGCAGCCAGTGACCTTCCTTGTCGATGTAAAGCGGCACGACCTCATACCGCGTGGGGTCGAGGGCCGTAATAATCGATTGCGCGGAGAGCACCGAGACTTCGTGCTCCGTCGAGCGTCCGCCAAACAGGACGCCCACCCGGAGCCGGCCCGTCACCCGGCTCCTACGATGCGGATCTCCGGCTCGAGCTCGATCCCGAACCGTTGGCGGACCGCGTCCCGCATCTCGGCCACTAAGGCTAGCACGTCATCGGCGGTCGCCCCGCCCATGTTGACGATGAAATTGGCGTGCTTGGGAGAGACCTGGGCGCCGCCGATCCGGCGGCCCTTGAAGCCGGCCGCGTCGATCAAGCGGCCGGCGGAGTCGCCCGGCGGATTCTTGAAGGTACTGCCCAGGCTGCGCTTGTCGATCGGCTGGGTGTCCCGCCGATGCTTCTGCACCTGTTTGATGCAGTCCCGGATGGCGGCCGGGTCCCCGGGCTGGACCGAGAACGTGGCCCGGGTGATGATGAACCCGCGGGCGGGTCCCGACTTGAACGCGGAATCTCGGTAGGCGAATTGGCAATCGGCCGCGGTCAGCGAATGGACGGATCCGGCTGGGTCAATCGCGTCAGCGGAAATCAGGCGGTCCTTGATTTCGGTCCCGAAGGCGCCGGCGTTGCCAAAGACGGAGCCGCCCACGGTGCCGGGAACCCCGGCCCCAAATTCGAGTCCGGCTCGGCCGGCCTTGGCCGTCTCGGCCGCCAGCTTGGGCATGGGAAAGCCCGCCGAGACGGCGACCGTCTGGCCATCGATCTGGATGGTCTCGGTGGCCAACCGGATGGTCAGGCCGGGCAGCCCAGGACCGCGAAACAGGGTATTGGTGCCCAGCCCCAGGGGAAACACCGGCGTCGCCTCCGCGACCAGCCGGGGCAGGATGCGCGCCAGCGGGACGTCACTTTCGAGCTCCAGGAAGAATTCGGCCGTGCCACCGATGCCGTACCAGCTGTGGCGGGCCAGCGGCTCTCGTTCCCGGATCCCGGGAATGGAGCGTAGCCATGACTCAGCCAACCGCCGACCCCTCGAGGGCGCGCAGCGTTCTGGCAGCGACGTCATCGAACCCACGCACGGACATGCAGACGATGGCGTCCCCGGGGCGGGCCGTCGTGGCCAGTCGTGCCGCCGCGTCGCGGGCCGAGGCCACGGTGCCGACCTCTCCCCCATCGCGAACCTGCCGGGCCAGATCCTCGGCACTGACGGTGTGGGCCAGGTGCCGCTCCCGGGCTGGCTCGATGGGGCCGATCAGGGTCAGCGCACACCCGGCAAAAGCGTCCGCGTACCCATCCAGGAGGCTCAGCGTGCGCGAGAACGTGTGCGGGACAAAGAGCGCCAGCACCCGGCCAGGCGCGAAGCGCTCCTGCGCGGCGCGCAGGGTAGCCCGCACCTCGCTGGGATGGTGCGCGTAGTCGTCGATCACGGTCACCTGCCGGGCTCGGCCGCGGATCTCGAACCGGCGGCCCGCACCTTGAAAGCGGGCGATGGCCTGGAGCGCGGTGGCCACCGGAACGCCAAGGCGAACGGTGGTCGCCAGGGCGCCCAGGGCGTTGGCCGCGTTGTGGGCACCCGCCAGCTGGGTTTCGACCACGGCGATGACCTTGCCGCCGTGCCAGGCGGTGAACCGCATCCCATTGGTTTCCGTTTGCACATCACGTCCCTGCCAGTCGGCCCCGCCCTTGAGCCCGTAGGTCTCGACCGAGGCCCGGGTGCGGGAGAGGAGCCGCCGAACCCCGGCGTCGTCATGGCAGGCGAACAGCCGGTCCTCCGGACCGAGCGACTCGACCAGCTGACGGAATACGAGCTCGTAGGCGGCCGGATCGGGAAACACGTCCGGATGGTCCCAATCGACGTTGAGCAAGACCGCGATGTTCGGGGCAAAGTGCAGGAACTTGGGCCTGGGATCGAACGACGCCGACGTGTACTCGTCCCCCTCGAAGACAAACTCTCTGCCGCCGCCCCAGTCGGCCGCCCCACCCAGGTCGCGGACAGTGGCTCCCAGCCGGAAGCCCGGATTCCGCCCCGCCATCTTGAGGATCCAGGCGATCAAGCCGGCCGTGGTCGTCTTGCCGTGGCTGCCGGCGACCACGATCCGGGTGCGATCCCGGGTGAGCTCCCCCCAGTACTCGGCCTCGCTCACGATGCGCAGCCCCATCTCGCGAGCGGCCGCGGCCTCGGGGTTGTCCGCTCGCACCTGGTTGCCTTGTACGACCAGGTCGGGGCGCGGCCATTTCGTCAAGTTCTTCGGATCGTGCCGGTTGACCCACGGAATCTGGGCGTTGGTCAGGATCTCCGTCGTGGGCGGATAGGCGTCCTCGTCCGAGCCGGTGACCTCATCACCGAGGGACTTCGCCACCAGCGCCAGCCCCGAGACGGCGTAACCACCGATGCCAAGAAAATGAATGCGCATTAGTCCCGGGCCACGCCGCGGACCAGGTCCGCGACCGCATCCGCTGCCTGCGGCCGACCCTGCTGCGCCATGGCGCCGACCAGGCGACGGTAGCGTTCCGGGTCATCGAGGATGGCGCCGAGCTCGCGCAGCAGGCGCGGCCCATCGCACTCCTGATTGGCAATCACGGCGGCCGCGCCCGCCTCTTCGAATGGCCTGGCGTTCAGGCGTTGGTGGCCACCCGCGAAGTCCCCCGGGACCAGGATCATGGGCACGCCGACAGCGCTGGTCTCACTCAGCGTACTGGCTCCGGCCCGAGCCAGCACCAGGTCACTCGCTCGGAGGGCGGTCGCCAGATCCTCGGTAAACGCGAAGGGATGGTAGCGGCCGCGCTGCGATTCGGGAAGGCGCGCCCGCGCGCTCTCCATCATGGCCAAGTGCCTGGCTCCCGTCTGGTGCGTGACGCTGACGTCGGGCCGTGCCAGCAGCTGGGGCAAGGCCTCGGCCACAGCCTGGTTGATGCGCAGCGCGCCCTGGCTCCCACCCAGGACCAGGAGCCGGCGCGGCCGGTCGGGAAAATCCTGCTTGCGGACCTGGAAGTCCTGCCGCACCGGTGTCCCCGTGAGCACCGCGCGGCCGTCGAGGTAGCCGGCCGACTCCGGGTAGGCGGTGGCAACAGCCCGGGCGAATCGGGCCAGCAGGCGAGTGGCGCGGCCGGGTTCGAGGTTCTGCTCGAGCAGCACGATAGGCAGGCCGCGGCGGGCGGCGGCCAGGATCACTGGAACGGTGACGTATCCACCGGTGCCGACCACGGCGTCCGGCCGGAAGCGTCGGATAGCGCGCGACGCCAGCACATAGGCCCACGGCATGACATACGGAAGCCGGAGGTTCCGCCAGACCGCGTCCGTGTACAGACCCGCGGCCGGAATCGCCTGAAAGGGAATGCCGTGGCGGGGGATGACCTCCGCCTCCAGGCCGGTGTTGCTGCCCAGGTAGAGGACCTGCCCCTCAGGGTCCTTCCGCGACAGCGCCTGCGCGATCGCGATCGCGGGGAACAGGTGCCCACCCGTACCGCCGCCCGAGATCAACACGCGCATGTCGTATCCAGCCCACCTTCTCGCCTTGCACGGCGATGTTCATCAGTATGCCGACCGCGAGCAACGAGATGGCCAGGGAGGAGCCGCCGTAGCTGATGAACGGCAGCGGGATGCCGGTCGTGGGCAGGGTCACCGTCACGGCCGCGATATTGATCACCGCCTGGGCGGTGATCCAGGTGGTGATGCCGCAGGCCAGCAGGGACCCGAACAGGTCCGGGGCGCGCAAGGCAATCCGATACCCGCGATAGGTAAAGAGGGCGAACAGGGCCAGCACCGCCGTGGTGCCGAGCAGCCCGGTCTCCTCGCCCACGATGGCGAAGATAAAGTCGGTGTGCGCAAACGGGAGCCACTGGTATTTCTGGATGCTCTGGCCCAGGCCGACGCCGAAGATCCCGCCGGAGCCGAGCGCCAGGATCGACTGGATGGACTGGAAACCACTGTTCAGGGGATCGGCCCACGGGTTCAGGAACGCCATGATCCGATGAAACCGGTACGGCTCAATGCGGATCAGCGTCGCGATGGCCAGGGCGACGATCGCCACCAGCAGCAGCACGTGGCGCTTCCGTGAGCCCGCCACCAGGAACTGGCTCAGCATGATGGCCGCCAGGATCAAGGTGGTGCCCAGGTCGCGCTCGAGCATGACCAGGCCGGTGATCAGCGCCAGCAGCGCCAGGAAGGGGAGCACGCCTTCTTCCACGGAATGCAACCGGTCGCGACGCCGCTCCAGCCAGGAGGCCATGTAGAGCAGCACGGCCACCTTGGCCAGCTCGGCCGGCTGCATCTCCAGCGGGCCGAACTTGAGCCAGCGGCGGGCGCCGTTGCTGGTCACACCCAGGTGCGGGACGAAGACCAGCAGGAGGAGGGCCAGGCTGCAGAGCGCCAGCGGCCGGACCAGCGGACGCCAGCGGTGATAGTCGAGCTGGGCGCAGCCCCACAGCAGGCCGGCCCCCAGCACCAACCAGACCAGCTGCCGTTCGAAATAGTAGGCGGCGTTGCGGTGCCAGAGCCACCCCTGCGACTCGGATGCGGAGAAGACCATCACCAGCCCGAACGCGGCCAGCCCGCCCACGGCCAGCAGCAAGCCGCGGTCACCGCGCCGCCAGAGGGTGCTCCATCCCGGCAGGGGCACCGGCATGGACACCAGGGTGAGGCCGCGATGCCGCTTCATGCGCCGACCTCGGCGCGCACCGCGGCCTTGAAGCGGCGGCCGCGGTCCTCGAAGTCGGTGAACATGTCGTAGCTGGCGAAGGCGGGGGACAGCACCACCACCGAGCCCAAGGGAGCGGCGTGCGCCGCCCGGCGCACGGCGTCCTTCAGATCGTCGGCGCGTTCGGCGCGAACCAGTCCATGGGCGCGCACCCGCTGCACCAACTCATCCCCGGTCTCCCCCATCGCCACCAACGCCGCGGCGCGCTGGGCGATGACGCGCGCCAGCGGGTCCAGGTCCATGCCCTTGTTGCGCCCACCGGCGATCAGGATGATCGGCTCCCGGAAGGCTTCCAGTGCCCGCGAGGTCGAGTCGGGCGTGGTGGCCTTGGAGTCGTTGTACCAGCGGACCCCGTGGAAAGTCCCCACGAGCTCCAGCCGATGCTCGAGGCCTTTGAAGGCCAGCACCGCGGCCCGCATCCGATCGAGCGGAACTCCAGCCACATGGCCGGCATCAACCGCCGCCAGCACGTTGCTCACGTTGTGCTCACCGGGCAGCGGCACCTCCGCGGCCGGCATGACCCGGGCACCGACCACAGTGATCCATCCCTCTCGGAGGACCGCGCCGGCGTCGAGGTCCCGCCGCCGGGTGCTGAACGGCAGCGCTCGGCCGCGCGTCCGGGCACGGAAATACTCGTACGATGGGTCGTCGGCGTTCAGGATGGCGGCGTCCTCGGGCGTCATGAAGGCGATGGCCTTGGCCTTGATCTCCCGGTACCGCTCGAACGTCTGGTGCCGGTCGAGATGGTTCTGGCTGACATTGAGGATGGCGCCGATGCGCAGCCTGGGCTGAGCGACGGACTCGAGCTGAAAGCTGCTCAGCTCGAGAACCATCCAGCTGTCGTCCGTCACCTGGTCCAGCCGGTCCAGCACCGTCTCGCCGATGTTCCCGCCCCGGATCACGCGCAGGCCGCCCGCCGCAAACACGTCCGCGGTCAGCGCGGTGGTGGTGGTCTTGCCATTGGTGCCGGTGATGCCGGCGATGGGGGCCGGGCAAAAACTGAAAAATAGGTCCATCTCGCTGGTCACGCCGATGCCCTGCCGCCGAGCGGCCTGCACCAAGGGCAGGTCCCACGGCACGCCCGGGCTGACCACCACCAGGTCGCGGCCGTTCAGATCGGCTTCCGAATAGCCACCCAGCCGACCGTCGACGCCGGCCGCGTGCAGGGCCGCCCGCAGCTCCGGCGTGTCGTTCCGATCAACCACCCGCACGCTGCCGCCCTGCTTCTGGATGAAGGCGGACGCCGCCCGCCCACTGCGCCCAAAGCCAATGACCAGGGCGCGCGCGTGCTGCAGGTTCACGCCCTCCCTCCGGCCGGGGCCAGGGCTAGGGTGAGCAGCGCCGCGAGCAACCCCACGGCCCAGAAGGAGAGCGCGACCCGGGTGTCGGACCAGCCGCCCAGGATGAAGTGGTTGTGCAACGGCGACATCCGGAAGATCCGCCGGCCGGTGCGCTTGAAGCTGGCCACCTGGGCGATGACCGAGACGGTTTCCGCCACCAGGACGACGCCCAGCAGCGGCAGGTACCAGAGCAGGCCCCCCACGATGGCCGCCGCCACCAGAGCATTCCCCAGCGCCAGGCTGCCGGTGTCCCCCATGAACACGCGCGCCGGGGAGACGTTGTAGACCAGGAAGGCGAGCAGCAAGCCGGTGAGGATGGCCGGCAGCCAGGCGGCTGCCCCATGCTGGCCCCGCAGGGCGATCACGGTCAGGGTGGCGAAGGCGATGGCGCCCACTCCGGCGGCCAGCCCGTCGCTTCCATCGGTGAGGTTGAAGGCGTTGGTGCCGGCGACGAAGGCTACCGCCCCCAGCGGGATCAGCCAGGCGCCCAGGTTGACCGGGTGCCAGAACGGCACGGCCTGGACGGCAAAGCCCCACCGCCAGGCGAGGAAGGCGAGGGCGAGACCAGTCAGCAGCTGGATCAGGACTTTCTCCCGCGCCCGCAGCCCGAGATTCTGGCGGGCCAGCACTTTGCGCAGGTCGTCCGCCAGGCCGAGCCCCCCGCCGGTGAGCAGCGCCAGGAGCACCAGGCCCCCCGTGCGGCTCCGATCGAACACCAGGTAGAAGATCAGTCCGAGCGCTAGGAAGACGATCCCGCCGGCGGTCGGCGTCCCCGACCGGCTCTGATGCGACGACGGCCCCTCTTCGCGGATGGGCTGGCCCACGCCCGCTCTGGCCAGCCACCCGATCACCATCGGATACACCGCCGCCCCCGCCGCAAACGCGAGGACGAACGCCAGCAGCGCTCGAAGGACCATCAGGGCTGCTCGAGGGCCTCGACGAGCCGCTCCAGCCGCATGCCGCGGGCGCCTTTGATCAGGACCACCGTATCCGTTGACAACAACGGCTCCAGCCGGGTGAGGGCTACGTCCACCCCCGAGACGGCCGACGCCCGCTCGGGAGTCATCCCGGCTCCGCGAGCGGCCCCCACCACGCGATTGGCGTAGGCGCCCAGGACGAAGAGATGATCTGTGCTCTGCGCCGCCATCCGGCCGAGCTCGTCGTGCGCCTGGTCGGCGTGATCTCCCAGCTCCAGCATGTCGCCCAGCACCGCTACGCGCACGGCGCCGCTGGGGGCGGTCCGAAGCACGGACAGCGCGGCCCTCATCGATCCCGGGCTGGCGTTGTAGGTGTCGTCAATCAGCCGGGCCCCGCCGCGCCCGGCCAGCAGGCTCATCCGGTGGGCACCGGTCTGAAAGCCTCGCAGCGCGGAGGCGATGGCCCGGGGGTCGAAGTCGAACTCGAGGGCGATGGCCGCGGTGGCCAGGGCATTCGAGATCAGATGCTGACCCGGGACCCGGAGGAAGACGTCGGCGTCCCCCCGGGCGGTCTTCAGACGGAAGCTGCTGCCGTCCAGGCCGTGGAGGCGGACCTGGTCCGCCCGCACCTCGGCCTGCTTGGAAAACCCGAAGGTCCGGCTGCGCCGGGCGACGGCGGCCATCTTGAGGACGTTGGCATCGTCGGCGTTCAGCACCGCCAGGCCGTCGGGGCGAAGCCCCTCGACCAGTTCCCGCTTGGCAGCGGCCACCGCCTCGATGGAGCCCAGGTACCCCACGTGGGCGATGCCCACATTGAGCACTGCCGCGATGGACGGGGGCGCCATGCTGGTCAACTCGTGGATCTCGCCGGCGCGCGACATCGCATACTCCAGCACCAGGACCCGGTCCGCGTCGTCGAGGTCGAAGATAGTCATCGGGATGCCCGTGTACGTGTTCAGGTTGCCTTCGCTCTTGCGCACGCGCAGGCGTCGACCCAGGACCTGGGCGACCATCTCCTTGGTCGTCGTCTTCCCGGCGCTGCCGGTAAGGCCCACGATCGGCACCGGGTGGGCGTCCACGATGCCCCGGGTCAGATCCACCAGGGCGCGGCGGCTATCCGGCACGCGCACGACCGAGACCGTCGCGGGAGCTGCGGCTGGCACGACTGAGCACAGGATGGCGGCCGCGCCGCGCTCGATGGCCTGGCCGATAAACGCGTGCCCATCCTGGGCCTCGCCCTTCAGGGCCACGAAGAGACCCCCCGGGGTCACCTCCCGGGAATCCGTGTACAGGTGCGCCAGGGGCTGGTCAGGCGGACCGCCGACCAGCGTGCCGCCCGTATACGCGATGACCTCATCCACCCGGGGCCCCATGAGGACATTATTAGTGGTTGCCCGCCGGTGTCCGAGTGTCATCACTGGGGGGCGATATTCCATTGGGTGATTAGGGCCGAGGCCACCGCCTTCCAGATGGGGGCGGCCACGTAGGCGCCTTCGAACAGGATCTTGGGCTTGCGGACGATCACCAGCATGGTGAACTGCGGGTGATCGACCGGCACGAATCCGACAAATGACCCGATGACCTCGCCCGGGGGATAGGTGCCGTTCTCGGGGATGTTGGCGGTCCCGGTCTTGCCGGCAATCTTGCCGCGAAATCCGTCGATCCGAGCGGCATACCCGGAGCCGTGCTCCACCACTCCGATCATCATCTGGCGCATCTCGCTCACGGTGGTGGGGGTCAGCACGTGGCGGATCACCTTCGGCTCGACCGGGTGGGCGACCCCGCGGGCGTCGACCACCTGGTCCACCACGTGCGGCCAGACCAGGTCACCGCCGCTGGCGATGACGTTGATCGCCCCCAGCATTTGAATCGGGGTAACGTCGACGCCCTGCCCGAACGACGCGGTGGCCAGCTCCACCGGCCGCCAGCTCGCGTAGGCGCCCAGGGTCGCATTCGCCTCGCCGGCCAGATCGACGTTGGTCCGCTGGCCGACCCCGAACTCGGACAGGGACTCGAAGAAGGCGGGACCTCCCTCCAGCTGCTCGGCCTTGATGGCACCCACGTTCAGCGACTTCTCCAGCACCTGGGTCATGGTCACGACCCCGTGGGCTTTGTTGTCCCAGTTCTTGATCCGGTAGCCGCCGATGACCACGCTGCCTGTCTCATTGAAGGTCGTTGTGGGCGTGATGGCGTGCCGATCGAGGGCGCCGGACAGGGTCACGACCTTCATCACCGAGCCCGGCTCATACAGGTCGGACACGTTGGAGTCGACGAACAGGCGCGGGTTCTGGCCGGCGACCGTGCTGAACAGGTTGGCGTCATAGGTCGGGATGTCAGCCCAGGCCACGATGCGCCCGGTGGTCGGCTCCATGATCAGGATTGATCCGCTCTCGGCCCCGACCTTCTTGACGCCGTCGGCGAGCGCGCGCTCGGCCGCCACCTGGATGGCGCCATCGATGGTCAGCTGGAGGCTCGCCCCATTGACGGGCTCGACCCGCGTGCGATCGCTGAGGACGATCGGCCGGCCGGTGATGTCGCGGAAGGTGGCCTCGTACCCATTGGTCCCTGCCAGCTGCTTGTCGTAATAGCCTTCGATCCCGTAAGCGCCCTGACCGCTGTCGTTGACGAAGCCCAGCAGGTTCGCGGCCAGGCTGGTGCCCGGCACCGCGCCCTCGAGATAGCTTCGCTGCGACTCGGCGATTTTTCCGATCCCTGGCTCAGCCAGCGCCTCGACCTGGTGGGCGACTGAGGCGGGCACCCGCCGTTTCAGGTAGACGAACTTTCGCGTGGTGGAGAGCTTGGCCAGCAGGTCGGTCGGTGCCAGCCCGAGCACCCCCCCGAGGCGGTCCGCCACCTCGGCCCGGTCGGCCGTCGGAATCAGATCCGGCGAGGCAAAGATGCTGAAGACGGGAGTGTTGGTGACCAGCGGCGCGCCGTACCGATCGAGCAACCGGCCGCGCACGGCCGGCAGGACCAGCC
This sequence comes from Candidatus Limnocylindria bacterium, assembly GCA_035636135.1. Lineage (GTDB taxonomy): Bacteria > Chloroflexota > Dormibacteria > CF-121 > CF-121 > CF-121. The sequence continues at coordinate 10,763 of DASPZT010000204.1, forward strand.
GGTCGTCGTGTTGGGCTCTGGCCACGGCCGCCAGGTCGCGGTGCCTGATCGCCTGCCAGTAGCCAAGCCGCCCGAGCAGCACGAGGTACGCCATCAGGGCCAGGGCCAGCAGGCTGAGCACCCGAGCCCGCGGCTCGACCTCCTCGACCGTTCTCATGGGGCCCCCGGATGCCGAATTAGGGCGTGCCGGCTTCGACGTCCAGTGGCCGGCCGATCACGCCGCTGAGGACGGCCAACACGCCAGTCCACAGCCCACCCCGCCCCTGCGCCGGCCGGGGGGCCAGCGCAATTGGAGACGTGGCGCCGCGGACGTACTGCCAGCGGGCTGGACGGCTCAGCCCCAGGGCGACCGCCGCTGCGTCCACTCGATTGGCGGCCCGCGCCTGGGCCAGTCGCGCCTGCACGTCGTCGCGCTCCGCCTGGAGCTTCGCTTGCTCCTGCTTCAGCGCGCTGATTTGATAACTCTGCTGGGTCGCGGCAGCCGACTGGGCTACCAGCACCAGGGCGGCGGCCAACACCACCAGGCCGGCCACCAGCGGCTGGCCCGGGAACCGAGCCCGGCTCCGGCGCGCACGCGAAGGGGGGGACGTGCGCGCCGGAGTGGTCGACTCGGGCCGGCGAGGTCGCAAGACCAGTAGACGCCCAGGAGGGAGGGGTTCTACCATGCGACCTCTTAGATATGGAGTTGTCCGAAGGATTCGATGACGCTCATAGCTTCTCCGCAATGCGTAATTTGGCCGACCGAGCCCGGGGATTCGCGCGGATCTCGGCTTCGCTCGGACGGATCGGCTTCTTCGTCACGACCCGGACCGAGCGGCGATGTCCACAGATGCAAACGGGCGCGTGGGGCGGACAGACACAATCTGTTGCTTCGACGTTGAAAAGATCCTTTGCAATCTTGTCCTCGAGAGAGTGGAAGGTGACGACCCCAAGGCGCCCATTGCGAGCGAGGAGAGGAATAGCGGCCTTCAATCCCGCGTCGAGCGCCTCGAGCTCGCGGTT
>DASPZT010000205.1:0-12019 GCA_035636135.1 Candidatus Limnocylindria bacterium
ACTCGTCTCCGGTCTGCAGGCATTCCTCGCAGCCCTGCGGGGTGCGGGGCGGCAGGTCCCGAATCTGGTCGAGATGGGTACAGATTTTGGTCTTGGTCTCTGCCATCGTGGGTCCTCCTCGGTATCTACCCATTGTGACCGCCGCCATAACGTCCAAGCGCTGGATCAACTCAGTCTTCGCGATCGCCACACCGCAGTTCTGTCCCCCCCTCACGGGGGGACGGTCAGGGTCGTAGTTTCTTCCGCTCTACCCTCCCCCTTGCGGGGAGGGGCAGGGGAGGGGGTCTCGACGTCTGAAGAAGTTGGGTGGGGCTAGCGCTCGGCCAACCGCCGCCACACCACGAGCAGCGGGCTGGCGTTGAAGATCGACGAGTAAGTCCCGCTGACGATCCCGATCAAGAGCGCCAGGGTGAAGCCCTTGATGTTGGGCGGGCTGATCAGGAACAGCGCCACCAGCACGAAGACGACGGTCATGGACGTGTTCAGGGACCGGGCCAGCGACTGGATGATGCTCAGGTTGACCGTCTGCTCGAAGTTGAGCCGGCTGGCCACCTTCAGGTTCTCGCGGATCCGGTCGAAGATGACGATCGTGTCGTGGACGGAAAAGCCGATGACGGTCAGCGCCGCGGTGACGAACAGGGTGTTGATTTCGCCGATGGGCAGGTTGAAGACCCGGCCCAGGATCGAGTAGACCCCGGTGAGCACGAAGACGTCGTGTAGCAGGGCCAGGATGGCGCACACGGCGAACCGAAGGGAGGCGAACCGCACGCGGAGGTAGATCATGATCAGCAGCGAGGCACTGGCAATCAGGCCTCCAGCGCCGATCACGAGTTCCCGGGCGACCGTGGGCCCCACCAACTGCGTTCCGGACCGGCTCGGGTCGATCGCCCCAAACTTGGCAGCCAGGTCGTTCTCGAGGTTCTGCTGGGTGGCCTGGCCCAGCGGCTTGGTCGTGATCAGTACGCCGTTGGCCGTGGTCTGCTGAACCGTCCCGTCGACGCTGAACGTGTCCACCTCGCGCTGGATGGCGCTCGCCTGCACCGGATTGGCGAAGACCAGGTTGAGCTGGCTGCCGCCCTGGAAGTCGATCCCGAGGCGGAAGCCGAGCACGGCCATGGAGACGATCCCGGGCAGGATGATCAGCAACGACAGCCCGAAGTACCAGTTCCGCCGCCCGACGATATTCATCAGGCTGCCTTGGGGGGCGCCTGCACGCCGTAGAAGGACAGCCGCCGGGCCGCCTGCATCCCGGCCACCACCTGCAAGAACTGCTGGGTGGTAACGATGGCCGAGAACATGCTGACGGCCACGCCGATCGCCAGGGTGATAGCGAAGCCCTTGATCAGCGGCGCCCCGAAGAAGGCGAGGACCCCGCAGGTGATCCAGGTCGAGATGTTGGAGTCGCGGATGGCCGGCCAGGCGCGCTTCACCCCGACCTCCATGGCCGCGCCCAAGGTGCGCCCGGAGCGTAATTCCTCTTTCACCCGCTCAAAGATCAGGACGTTGGCGTCCACCGCCATCCCGACCGAGAGGACGAACCCCGCCAGGCCAGCCAGCGTCAACGTGACACCGAAGAGCTTGAAGATGGCCAGGACGGCGCCGGCGTAAATCATGAGCGCCAGGCTGGCCACCACGCCGGGCAGCCGGTAGTACAGGATCATGAACAGGACGACGATGGCCAGTCCCAGGCCCCCGCCCAGGAGGCTGAGGCGCACGGTGTTGGCCCCCAGCGTGGCGCCCACCGCTGTGTTCGAAATGACGTTGACGGACCCTGGCAGCGCGCCGGAGTTGAGCTGCAGCGCCAGCTGGGTGGCGCTGTCCGCCGTGAAGCCGCCGGTGATGATCGCCTGGCCGCCGGCGATCTCGCTCTCGACGCCCGCGTCCTCGACCAGGTTCTTATCCAGGAAAATGGCGATCTTGTTGTCGGGCGGCTGGTCGGCCCCCGCCACCCGGTGGGAGAAACGCTCCTTGGTCAGGGTGTCGAACAGCTGGGCGCCCTGGGAGTTCAGGGAGATCGAGACATCCGGCAGGCCCGTCGAATCGGTGGACCGGGTGGCGTTGGTGATCATGCTGCCGTCGATGTGGGTCCATTCGGGCGTGTAGCCGGGATACTTCTGCGCATCGGTCGGGTTGAGCTGGCCGAGCACCGTCGCGCTCGGCTTCCCGGGAACCCACTTCCAGATGGTCAGGTAGGCGGTCTTGCCGATCAGGTCCTCGGCCTGCTTGAGGTTGACCCCGGGCAGCTCCACGATGATCCGGTCGGCACCTTCCGACCGCACCACCGGCTCGGAGAAGCCGGCCGCGTTCACCCGGTTTTCGATGATGAACATGGCGCGATCGCGCGCCTCCGAGGTTGTGATGCCTGAGCGCACGTTGGTGATCTGCAGCTCCAGGTGGGTGCCGCCCACCAGGTCCAACCCTCTGTGCACGTAGATTTGCCAGTTGATGCCCAGGGCTGGCACCGAGATGGTGGGCTTGTCCGCCAGTGGCTTGTCGAGCCCCTGCCCGCTGGTGAACCGGTAGATATACGAGTAACCGTCGATGAACGCCGCCAGGAGGGCGACGCCCAGAATGACGAGAAGCCACTTACCGCTGGCCCGCATGCCGAACGAAAAGTATATAGAGGGTCAAAGTCAGGGCCTCGAGTGGGGTCGAGGCGGACTAAATCGGCGCGCCCTGCCACCCCGCGCGCAGGTCATTGAGGAGCGCGGGCCATGACTCCGAGCCGACCGCTTCCCGAATCCGGTCCATCAGCCGCAGGAGCACAGACAGATTGTGAATGGACGCCAGTCGGTGGGCCAGGATCTCGCCCGCCATGAACAGGTGGCGAAGGTACGCTCGACTGAAACGCTGGCAGCTGTAGCAGCCGCAGCCGTCGTCGAGCGGCCCCGCGTCGTCGGCGAAGCGGCGATTCCGTAGGTTGATGCGCCCGCCGCGGGTCAGGACCGAGCCGTTGCGCGCGATCCGGGTGGGCAGCACGCAGTCCATCAGGTCCACCCCGCGGGCCACCGCTTCAATGAGGTCGATCGGGGTCCCCACCCCCATCAGGTAGCGGGGCCGCTCCCGCGGCAATTCGCCCGCCTGGAGCTCGAGCAACTCGTAGGTGAGCGGCTTCGGTTCGCCGAGGCTCAGTCCGCCGACGGCGTATCCATCGAAGGCCATGCCCCGGAGCGCCAGCGCGCTTTGCCGGCGCAAGTCCGGGTCGAACCCACCCTGGGTAATGCCGAATCGAAGCTGTCCGATGGCCGGGGCCGCGGCGAGACAGCGCTCGGCCCAGCGGTGGGTCCGCTCCATGGCGGCGCTGGCGCGCTTGCCGTCCGAGGGCCACGGCACCGGCTCATCGAACGCCATGGCGATGTCCGAGCCCAGCTCGCGCTGAATCGCCATCACCGACTCCGGCGTGAAGCGCTGCTCGCTGCCGTCAAGGTGGGACCGAAAGGTGGCGCCCTCGTCGGTGACCCGGACCAGGTGGTCGAGGCTGAAGACCTGGAAGCCGCCGCTGTCGGTCAGGATGGCTCCGGTCCAGCCCATGAAGCGATGCAACCCGCCCAGCCGGGCGATGCGGTCCGCGCCCGGCCGCAGCGCCAGGTGGTAGGTGTTGCCCAGCAGGACCTGCACCCCGAGCGCGGTCAGGTCGTCAGGGCTGAGCGCCTTCACGCTGGCCTGGGTGCCCACCGGCATAAACGCCGGCGTCTCAATCACGCCGTGCGCGGTATGCAGCCGGCCGCGGCGGGCGCCCGCCTCCTCGCCGACGAGCTCAAACACTGCGGCCAGTGATCAGCATGCAATCGCCGAAACTGTAGAACCGATAGTTTTCTCGGATGGCCCCTGCGTACGCGTGCAGGATCCGCTCTCGCCCGGCGAAGGCGCTGACCAGCATCAGCAGCGTGCTCTGCGGGAGGTGGAAGTTGGTGAGCAGCGCATCGACCACCCGGAACCGAAAGCCCGGGCGGACGAAGAGCTCGCTCCAGCCCTGGCCGGCACGGACTCGCCCCGTGTCCGTGGCGCAGGTCTCGAGCACGCGCACCGTGGTGGTGCCCACCGCCACCACCCGACCGCCGCCTTCCCGGGCGCGCTCGACCGCGTGCACCACCCGGGGCGCTAGCTCAAAGGCTTCGCGGTGCATGCGGTGCATGGCCGGGTCCGCTTCCTGAACCGGCCGAAAGGTGTCGAGTCCAACGTGCAGGGTGACGAACTCGATGGCCACCCCACGGGCCCGGAGGGCCTCCAGCAACCGCTGCGTGAAGTGCAGCCCGGCGGTTGGGGCGGCGGCGGAGCCTTCTTCGCGCGCGTAGATCGTCTGGTAGCGATCGGCATCGGCCAGCCGTTCCCGGATGTAGGGCGGCGTCGGCATCTCCCCCACTCTGTGCACCTCGTCTAGCGGACGCTCCACCCCATACAGCCGGACCAACCGGGTCCCGTCCACGTCCCCGTTCCCGATCTCGACCTGCAGCGCCGATCCGCCGACCTGGACGGTGCTGCCCGGCTTCAGCTTGCGGCCCGGCCGGACGAGCGCCTCCCACCACCCATCCTGGGCGGGACGGAGCAGCAGCACCTCGGCCTCTCCTCCACCGGCGCGCACCCCCCGCAACCGAGCCGGCAGCACGCGGCTGTCGTTCAGGACCAGCAGATCGGCCGGATCGAGCAAGCGCGGCAGATCGCGCACGGTCGCGTGCTCGAGGTGGTCGGCGACGGGGTCGAGTACCAGCATGCGGCCGGCATCGCGCTCCACCGGCGGGTGCTGGGCGATCAGCGACTCAGGCAGGAGGTAGTCGAAGTCGCTCGTCTTCACTTCAACAAAGCCCGAATCCACCGAGACGAATTCGCCTCCTGGGCGCGGATGCGGCCGATCCCGGCGTTGGCTCCTACGCGCGCTCGCTTACCGATCGATGGATATGCTCGCTCGCGTGCTCGTCGCCGCCTTCGGCTCGGCTCGCCCCGCCTCCCAATCTGCTTCATTCGTTCGATGGATCCGGGCTTAGCGTAACGACCACGATAGGGGCTGCGGCCAGGCAGACGGCCGCGCTCAGCACCAGCGTGGCGATGAAGCCGAAATGGGCGACTAGCGGAGTGCCCCCCACGCTTCCCACTCCGAGCGCCGCCGCGAAGCTGCTGCTGAACAGCGCCATCGCGGTTCCACGGTCCCCCTCGTCGCTGCGCTTGCTCAGCTCCAGCAGGGTCGGCGGAATCAGAAAGGCAGCACCGGCCCCGGTTCCCGCACCCGACAGCACCAGTACCGGCAACGACGGCGGCCAGAGCAGGGCCAGCACCGCCAGGTCGGTGAGGACGATACCGGTCACCAGCAGCCAGCGGGTGCCGATCCGATCCGTGAGCCACCCGGCCGGAATTCGCAACAGCATGATGGCGATGGCATCGGCGGTGAAGAACCAGCCAACATTGCCACCGTGATGCTGGGTCACATAGATCGGCAGAAAGGCCGTGATCACGCCCCAGTACACGATGGTCAGGAAGGTGGCGGCCAGCAGCGGCGTCCAGCTGGCGCGATAGGTGAACACGCCGGCGCGGGCAGCCGATGGCCGGCCGGCTCGAAGGCGCAGACCCGCTACCATCCCCGCCGCGGCGGCGGCCACCGCCGTACCAAAGAGCACGCTCGGGCCACGGCTCAGGAGCCAGAGTCCCAGCGGCGGGGCGATGGCCAGGGCAATGTTCTGGATCACGCCCACCACCCCGAAGGCGGTGGCCCGCTGTCGCGGCCCGACCAGGCTGGGCAGGAGCGCGTAGGCGGCGGGCAGCAGCAGGGCGATCCCGAGGCCCTGCAAGACGCGGGCCACCGAGATCGGCACGACTTCCGGGGCAACCACGAAGAGCACGGCGGCCGCCAGGTAGAGCGCCGGCCCGGCCCGCAGCGCCAGCCCCGCCCCCCAGCGATCGATCACAGGGCCGGAAAGCAAGGTGGCCACTAACTGGACGCCGAAGGCGAGCCCCACCAGCAAGCCGACCGTCGAAAGCGAGAACCCGCGATCCCGGTAGAGGTAGATCGGCAGCGTCCCACTGAACAGGAACAGCGAGAAGGACGCCAGGAAGACAATGGCCGCCAGCGTGATGGCCCGATCCCAGTGGACCGCCGGCCGCCCGGCCGGCGAGTCGTCTAGAGCAATCGCGGTTGCTCGGTCGCTTTGACCAATCCCAGATGGTCGTAGGCGAGCTTGGTGGCGACTCGCCCGCGGGGCGTCCGCGAGAGGAAGCCGAGCTGCATCAGGAAGGGCTCATAGACATCCTCGATCGTCTCCGGATCCTCCGAGACAGAGACGGCCACCGTCTCCACGCCCACCGGCCCGCCGTCATACTTTTCAACAATCGTCCGCAGGATTCGGCGGTCGACCGAGTCCAGCCCCAGGTCATCCACCTCGAGCATGGACATGGCCGCCAGGGCGACCGGTTCGTCGATGTAGCCCGACGCCCGGACCTGGGCGTAGTCCCGCACCCGGCGCAGCAGGCGATTGGCGATCCGGGGGGTGCCCCGGGCACGGCGAGCGATGGCGCTGGTGCCGGCCTCGTCGATCGCCACATTTAACAGCCGCGCCGACCGGGTCACGATCTGGAAGAGCTCCTCGGTTTCGTAGAAATAGAGCGCGTAGACCGCCCCGAACCGGTCCCGCAGGGGGGCCGAGAGCATCCCCTGGCGGGTGGTAGCACCGATCACCGTGAATCGCGGCAGCTGCAGGCGCAGTGGGGTGGCGCCCGCGCCCTTGCCGCTGACCCAGTCGAACTTGAAATCCTCCATCGCCGGGTACAAGCTCTCCTCCACGGGGCGGGCCAGGCGGTGGATCTCGTCGATAAAGAACACATCCCGGTCCTCCAGGTTCATCAGGATGGAGGCCAGCGCGCCCTGGTGCTCGATCGCCGGGCCGGAGGTGGTCCGGATGTTGACCTCCATCTCGTTGGCCAGGATGTTGGCCAGGGTCGTCTTCCCCAAGCCCGGAGGGCCGGCGATCAGGATGTGCTCCACCGGTTCCTGGCGCTGGCGGGCTGCCGAGATCAGGACTTCGAGATTAGCCTTGACGCCGGTCTGGCCGATGAACTCGGCCAGCCGGCGGGGCCGCAGCGTGGTCTCGAACTCGCGTTCCTCGACCTGCTCCTTGCCGGCGACCAGCCGGTCAGTCACGCCGATCGAGCCCCCGAAGCGCCACCGTGACCAGCTCCTCCACGGATCGGCCTCCCCCGTTGCCCACCGCCGCGTGGCGCACCGCCTCGCGGGCCTCGCCCGGCGTGTAGCCGAGGCCGGTCAACACCGCCAGCGCCTGGGTGACCGCGTCGCCGGCCGCGCCGGGCAGCGGCTCGGCCGCGAACATCTCCTCCTTGAGCTTGCCCTTGAGCTCGAGCACCACCCGCGCCGCGGTTTTGGGTCCGATTCCCGGGATCGTACTCAGCAGGGCGGCGTCTTCGTTCAGGATGGCCCGGCTGATCACCTTGAGCTCTGCCCGGCTCAAAATCGCCAGGGCCGCTTTCGGTCCGATGCCCTTGACCGACAGGAGGAGCTTGAAGAAGGCAAGTTCCTCGGGACTGCTGAACCCATACAGAGCCAGGATGTCCTCTCGCACGTGGGTGTAGGTGTAGAGGCGCACCGGCTCCCCGGTCTTTCCCAGCTGGGTGAAGGTGCGAGCACCGACGGTCACGAGGTAGCCCACCCCGTTCACGTCCACGATGAGGGCGTCGGCGCCCCGGTGCAGCAACGTGCCGGACAGGCTGGCGATCACGCCCGGACACCTACCGGGGCCCGGCTCAGTACGGTTCGGAGCCGGCCGGCGTGGTGATGGCAGATGGCGACCGCCAGGGCGTCAATAGCATCGTCCGACTGGGGCAACGCCCGGGTGCGCAAGACCGCCTGCACCATCTTCAGCATCTGCGACTTGGTGGCCCCGCCGAACCCGGTGACCGAGAGCTTGACCTGCGGCGGCGTGTACTCGTGAATGCGGGCGCCGCCCTCGATGGCCATCAGGATCGCCACCCCGCGCGCCTGGCCCACCGCCATGGCCGTGCGCACGTTCTTGGAGAAGAACAGTTCCTCCACCGCCACCACCTCGGGCTGCAGCTGGGCCATCAACCCGCGCAGCTCCTGAGCCAGGACCCGCAGCCGGTCCGGGTCAGGCAGGCTGGCGGGGGTCTTGATGGTGCCACTGCGGACCATCAGCAGCCGGTCCCCATCTCGGCGGACCGCCCCGTAGCCGGTATCCGCCAGGCCCGGATCGATTCCCAGCACGAGCACGCCTTTCCCTCCTCCCGCGAACTCCGTCGGCTGCCGTTAGGCGCTCTCGCTGATTCGTTCCAGCACGTCCGCCGGCACGTCGATGTTCGAGTAGACCGCCTGGACGTCGTCGAGCTCCTCCAGGGCGTCGAGCAGTTTCAGGACCGAGGCGGCCCTGGTCTCATCGAGGCTGATCGTCTGCGACGCGTTCATGGTGACTTCGGCTGACTCGATCGCGTAGCCCTTCTTCTTGAGGGCATCACGCACCACGTGCAGCTGGTGAGGGTCCGTCACCACGTCGACCGACGTGCCGTCGACCCGGGCGTCGGCGGCGCCCAGCTCGATGGCCTCCAGTCCGACCTCATCGGGGTCCTTCTTCTTGGCATCAACGGTGATCTGCCCCTGCCGGTGGAACATCCAGGCCACGCTGCCCGTGGCGCCCAGGCTGCCGCCGGCCCTGGTGAACAGGTTCCGAATCTCGCCCGCGGTCCGGTTTCGGTTGTCGGTGACCGTCTCCACGATGATGGCCACCCCGCTCGGGCCGTAGCCCTCGAAGCGGAGCTCCTCCATCTGGGCGCCCCCCAGCTCGCCGGTCCCACGCTGGATGGCGCGCTTGATGTTGTCGTGGGGCATGTTGACGTCGCGCGCCTTCTCGACCGCCAGCCGCAGGCGATAGTTGCCGTCCGGGTTGCCGCCCCCTTCCCTGGCCGCGATGGTGAGCTCACGCGCCACCTTGGTGAACTGCTCGCCTTTGCGGGCGTCCGTGGCCGCCTTCTTGTGCTTGATCGTCGACCACTTGGAATGTCCGGACATACAGAACCCGACCTGAAAGTCTACTGCACTGTGAGACGAACGGCCTGATGCTTTCCCCGGCGCAGCACCATCCCGGTCCGCGGCTCGATTTGGGCCTCAGCGGAGCCCACCGGCTCATCCCCCACGAAGAGACCCTTCTGCTCGACCAGCCGCCGGACCTCGCTCTTGCTGGCCACCAGGTTGGCCTCCACGAACAGGGTGGCCAGCGTCCGGCGGCCGGCCGGGATCGAGATCTCCGCCGTGTCGCGGGTGGTCAGAAACTCGGCCGCGGCTTTCTCGGCGGCCGCCGCGCCATGGAATCGGCTGACCAGCCGCCGGGCAAGATCCTTCTTGACGTCCCTTGGATTGACGTCGTTCTGCAGCGCCTGGATGGCCTCGTGGACCTCGTCGGGCGTGGCCTCGGTGGTCAGCTGCAAATAGCGCGCGATCAATGAATCCGGGATCTTCATCACCTTCCAGTACATGTCGCCCGGGCTCTCGTCGATCCCGATGTAGTTGTCCAGGCTCTTGCTCATTTTCTGCTTGCCGTCCAGGCCCTCCAGCAGGGGGAGGGTCAGGATGTCCTGGGGTGGCTGACCGAACGCTTCCTGGAGATCCCGCCCGGCCAGCAGGTTGAACGTTTGATCCGTCCCACCCAGCTCCAGGTCGGCCCGCACCGCGACGGAGTCGTACCCCTGCAGGAGCGGGTAGAGCAGTTCATGCAGCGCCACCGGCCGGTTGTCGGCCAGGCGGCGGGCGAAGTCCTCGCGGGCCAGCATCCGGGCCACCGTGTGCTTGCTCATCAGCCCGACGAGATCGGCCAGACCCATGGTCCCGAACCACTCGGACTGTCGACGCACCTCGGTGGCGTCGCGATCCAGTAGCTTCCACATCTGGTCGAGGTAGGTGGCGGCGGCGCGGTCGACGTCTTCCCGGGTCAGCTGCGGCCGGGTGGCATTCTGGCCCGAAGGATCACCGATCTGGGCCGTGGTGTCGCCGATGATGATCACGGCCGTGTGGCCCGCTTGCTGAAACCGGTGCAGGGTGCGGAGGACGACCGTGTGCCCGAGGTGGATGTCCGGCCGGGTCGGGTCGAGTCCGAGCTTAACCCGCAGCCGGTCGCCCCGGGCGATGCGCCCCTGCAAGTGTTTGGCGTCGACGATCTCGACCGCCCCGGCAGTCAGCCACTCCCAGTCGCGCGCCGTTGCCCGCCTCTCCTTTGCCGTTTCGTCACCAACTCGTGTCGTCACGTGCAGGCGAGTATATACGCCATCCGAGTTGGGTTTGAATGCGCACAGGGTCACCTTTTTTGGACCCAAACCGTTATAGTCGGCGGGTTTACATGCTGAGTAGACACGCGCTGGCTCGCCGGGCCGCCCTGCGAGTCCTGACCGTCACCCGCATTCGGCGCCGGCGCAATGGGCGCGGCATGCTGGCCAAGTTCGCGGTCGTCACCCTGACCGTGCTCTTCAGCATGAGCCTGGGCGGGGGGGCGGAGGCCTTCGATAAGTACCAGACGTACACTCGCGATCTCCCGGACACCAACTCGTTGCGGGTGCGCGAGCTGGCCCAGTCGACCAAGATCTACGACCGCAATGGTGTGCTGCTCTACGTCAAGCACACCTCGGAGGGGATCCGCACCGTGGTCCCGCTGAGTGCGATCTCACCCCACCTGGTGCAGGCGACGGTCTCGCTGGAGGACCGCACCTTCTACACCCATCACGGCATCGACTTCCGCCGGGTCATTGGGGCAGCCCTGGCCGACATCACCCACGTGCGGGCCGCCCAGGGTGGCAGCACCATCACCCAGCAGCTGGTCAAAGCGACCCTGCTGACCAATGAGCGCAGCGTCGAGCGCAAGATCAAGGAGGCCGTGCTGGCCCTCGACATCGAGCGCCGCTACACCAAAACCGAGATCCTCACCCTGTACCTGAACGAGATCTATTACGGCCATGAGGCGTACGGCGCCGAAGCTGCTGCCCAGACCTACTTCGCCAAGTCCGCCAAAGACCTGGACATCGCCGAGGCTGCCCTGCTGGCGGGCATCCCAAACGCCCCCTCCGACTTCGATCCCTTCGACCCGCAGACCGGCGACGCCGCCCGCAACCGCCAGCTCATCGTACTGCGGGCCATGCTACGCGACCACCACATCACTGCCCAGGAATACGACGCGGCCGTGAGCGAGAAGCTGGTCTACAAGAACGGCACGCTGCAGGAGAACGTGACGGCCCCCTGGTTCGTGGACTACATCCTGCAGACGCTCGACCGCCAGTACGGTCCGGAGGTGGTGCGGGCCGGCGGCCTGCAGGTGACCACCACCCTGGATTCCGGGCTGCAGAAAATCGCCGAGGCGGCGGTGGCCAGCAACGTCAACCGGCCAGACCTACGCGCCAAGAATGTCAACAACGGGGCGGCCGAGGTGATCGACCCGGCCACCGGGCAGGTGCTGGCTATGGTGGGCAGCGCCAACTACTACGACCGGGGCATCGGCGGGGAATTCAACGTCATTACCAGCCGGCCCGGGCGCCAGCCCGGCTCGTCCTTCAAGATCTACGTCTACTCCACGGCCTTTTCCAATGGTTTGGGGCCGGCCAACGTCTCCAACGACGAGGAGGGCAAGATCAACGGCCAGCCCTTCGTAGACTGGGACCACAAGAGCGAAGGCATCATCACCCTCCGCCAGGCGCTGTCCGAATCCCGCAACATCCCGGCCATCCTGCTGCTGAAGCAGCTCGGGTACGCCCGGGTGTTCCAGACCGCGCGCATGATGGGCCTTACCTCCTCGAACCTGACCCCGGAGCGCGGCCTCGGGCAGGCCATCGGCGCCAGCGAGGTCATCCCCCTGGAACACTTCAACGCGTTCGCCGTGCTGGCTAACGGCGGGGTGCGTCACGATCCCACGGTGATCCTGAAGGTCACGGACAGCAACGGCAATACCCTGACCGAATGGAAGCCGACCCCCGGGGTGCGCGTGCTTAGTCCGCAGGTGGCCTGGCTGGTGAACGACGTGCTGAGGCCGGT
>DASPZT010000206.1:0-3801 GCA_035636135.1 Candidatus Limnocylindria bacterium
AGCGCGGTCACGGTCTTGCCGGTTCCAGCGCCGCCAGTCACCTGTGCCGGGCCTGCGTAACGGGGTGCATAAGCGATCTTCCGCTGCGCCGGATGCAGGAAGATCCGCCAGGCAGCGAAGGGGTGCTCCAAGATCCGCTCAAGTTCGTCGTTGCTGTCGAAGAAGACTACGCGGTCTGACGTGCGCTCCATGGCCTTGACGACGTTGCCAGTGTCAAAGGGCCCCTGCGGGGCATACCGCGCGACCTCCGCCCAGACCTCCTCGACCGACAGGCCGCCCACGAGCAGGTAGAGCGCGTTGTACTGGGCTTCGGGGATCATGTTCTGCATCGCGTCCAGATGCGCCTCGAGGGTGAGCAGCCGGGCGATGGTTCGCGTGTTGTCGTCGATGCCGAGGCGGTTCAGGTCGGCGTCGCTGACGTTCGCCAATAGCCTCTTGTCGGTGGTCTCGGCCGCCTTCTCCAGGGCCGGATGGAACTGCGCGATCGCTACTTCGTTGCGGACCTCCACGATGCCAAGTGCCTGGTTGACCGTGAGCCGGTGGCTGGCCGCATAGTCGATCGCCTTGTCATGCGGCATGACCTTCATCAGGTAATAGGTGTCACCACTATCCGGGGCAAGGACGACACCGCGCCAGAACTGGTCGATCCTGATGGTGCGGATGCGGTCGTCCACGCTCTTCTGGAGCTTCTCCAGGTGCAGGCCGGCGTAGGTGTGCTCTGCGAACTTTTCGATCGCTTCCTTGACGGCGGTCCGTACTGATTTCTCGAGTTTCGAGTAATCATCGAGGAAGTCTTTGTCGATCGCGAGGCGTGGCAACGCAAGTGCCTCCTGCCATCCATCGTGGGTAACCGCCGATAGGCAATGCTAATGGCGCGCCCGATGCGAAGACAGCAGCCGATGCCGCTGGCAGCAGCAGCGTCAGACCTCCGTCGTTTGCCGGCAGGCCGACACGCCGACACGCCGCCAGGCAGCACGCGAAACCCACGGCCCGTTGCCGGTCACCCGACCGGCAGCGGGCCATCGGCCTTACGTATGGACAGCGAATCGCCGGGCGCAGGGAACGCGCACCAGGGTCCGTTCGGATTAAAAATCGCGTGAGATCCGGGGCGGACGGTCAGGGAGATGCCGGGCTGGCTCGAATCAGCCATGTGCGGCCTCTTGGCCGAGACGGGTCTTCCAGGACTCGATACGGGTCCGGTTGGCCGTCGCGGCGCGGCCAAGAGCGGCCAGGTCGCGTATCTGGGCGAGCGGACTGCGATTGGTGGCGGCCAGGGTCCCCGAGCGCCGCTGCACGCTCAGCCGGCCCGAGGCCAGCTCGCCTTCGAGGCGGAGCTGGCGCAGGTCGGACTGGCCGGCGGACTCCTCGTGGACCAGCAGGCAGGCGGGACCATCAGGAAGGCCGGCCAGCAGAAGGATCTCGTCGGCGTCGAGCTGCACATCGCCGACTATGGGAACAACGCTTACCAGCCCGTCATGGTCGATGCCGGTGACGGTCACCCGGTCGGAGCCTGGAACCGCCCGCATGCCGTCGGCGGGCAGGCGCACCACGGCCCGGCCGACGTACCACCACAACAGGCGACGGTGACCGGGAAGCCTGAGCAGGAACCGGGCCGGCGGGTACTTGCGCAGCTCCTGGGCCCGAAGTGCCCGGTCGAACCATTCCCCGTCGTCCTCGATGGCCACGGTGGCCCGACCTCGCGCCTGCGCCCCTCCGGCAAGCAGTGCCACCCGCTCGTCCCGGAGGACCGCGCCGATCTTGCCGACCAGCGCGAGCGTCGAGGTGACCACCGGCTGGCCACCATCAAGGTAAGGCGTCACCGCGCACGAGACCGGGCGTCCGCCCCGCCCGATGAAGCCGAACACCCCGACCGCTGCGTCCTCCAGAGCCGCCAGGCTTGATGCACAACACATGTTGTGCATAGTAATCCGACGCTCCAGGGATGCACAACAGTTGTTCTGTAAAACTGGTACGCTCACCACGTGCCCAAGGTTGTCGACCACGCGCAGCGCCGCCGCGAGCTCGTGGCTGCCACCTGGGCTGTCGTGGCTGCCGAAGGAATCGAGGCCGCTACGGTGAGGCGGATCGATGTTCCTATGCCTTGTCAAGGGATTCGTTTGACATTTTCCTGGTCTCATTTCTGGGGTTTCTGAAGGATGGTGAACAGAGTATTTTGCTGGGTTGCGGACAAGACAGGGAAGGTCCACTCGGGTGAGGGAAAGCTCTTATTAGGTCACGCCCAGCAAGGCAGGGATCCGGGGACGGCCGACGAATCGTTAGCAGGCCAGCACGGGTGCGGCAGCCGATTTGAGGGTCAGGCCGTCCCCGGAGAGTGAGCGTTAGCCGGCGGCACGGAGGTGGCGGTAGACCTCGCGGGCGACGTAACGCTTCAGGCAGCGGATGATCTCTTTCTTCGACAGGCCTTCCCTGGTGCGCCGCTCGACGTAGATGAGAGTCGGCGGATGGGCGCTCATCCGGGTGAGCACGATCCGCCATAGGGCGTGGTTGGCCTGGCGGTCGCCGCCGGGGTTGAGGCGGTGGCGGGTGACTTTTCCCGACGATGCCGGGATCGGGGCGGCCGCGCATAGGTGCGCCCAGGCGGCCTCCGAGCGCAGCCGCTCCGGGTGATCCCCGGCCGCGACCAGGAGCAGGGCGGCGGTGTCGGGGCCGACACCGTGCAGGGCGAGCAGGGCGGGGGCACGAGCGGCGACGAGCGGGGCGATGAGCTCGTCGAGGCGCTCGAGCTGGCCGTCGAGGAACTCGGCGCGCCGGCCCAGCTCCCGCAGCGCGATGCGGGTGGCGTAGCCGACGACGTCGCCGGGCCGGGGCCGCAGCGACGCCAGGCCGCTGACCAGGCCGGCGGCCGTGTGCCTGGCGAACCGGGTGCGCAGGTCATCGGGCCCGGTCAGGACCAGCGCCCTGGCCTGGTTGATCGTCTGGACCCGCTCGGAGCGGGCGCTGCGCTTGGCGACCATCAGCGCCCGGATCGCCTCGACCGCGCCGTCCCGGCCCTTCGGCGCGCCGCGGGCCCGGCCGGACTGGGCGGCCCGGGCGGCGCTGACGGCATCCAGCGGGTCGGACTTGCCCTGCCGGCGGCGGTCCTGGCGGTCGGAACGGTCCACCTCGACGACCCGGATGCCGGCCGCGGTGACGTGGCGGGCCAGGCCCGCGCCGTAACTGCCGGTCCCCTCGATGCCGACCAGGGCGACGGTCCCGAACCCGCCCAGCCAGCCGAGCAGGCGGGCATATCCGGCCGGGCTGACCGGGAACTCCTCGACGCCGAGCAGTCCCCCGATGGGATCCAGCGCGGCGGCGACGTGCATGTCTGCGTGGGTGTCCACGCCGCCGGTGACGGCGCGTGTCTCTACCATGGTCATGCCATCCCTTTTCTGCGGTTGAGGGGTGGCACGCACCCGCTGGCCGCCGGACCTGTGAACCCCGGCCTCTTGCACAGGACGGGCAGATCGGGACGGCACCGCCGGTGGGTGCCAGATAAACCTGGGACCCGGCCGACGAATCGTTAGCAGGACAGCCCGAGAGGGCGTCAGCCGATTCGCAGGTCAGGCCGGGACCCAGGCTCCCGACCCTACGCTCATACCACCGCAAAACCGTGTAAGCAGGGCCGGAAGCACTATCCACATCCTCCCTGCCGATTTTGCTATGGCTCCTCCCTCGGACTGGAGCATTACACATCCTGCCCAGCCACGATCAGATCAGCCCCGATTCGTCTCGAACGCTGGGCGCCAAGCCGTAATGCGAGGTGGCGTCCCATAGTTGGTAGACAGTTTGGCCCGGCGCAGG
>DASPZT010000207.1:0-6673 GCA_035636135.1 Candidatus Limnocylindria bacterium
TGAGTCCGATCAAACCGTCCACGTACCAGAAGCTGCACAGCAGAAAGGCGGCGCTCAGGTAGCCCTGGTCGTCCTTGCAGTCGTAGCGGCGGACGTAGGCGCCGTTGACCAGCCGCTCGCTGAGGACCTCGAGGGTCGATCGCATCCGCGGATCATCAGCCGGCAGGAAGCCCAACACCGGCATCTGCAAGACCGCCGCATCCAGGCAGTCGTCGTCGTAGGCCTGGGTGAACGCCCCCAGCCGCGGATTCCAGGCCCGGGTCTCGATTTCCTCGCGCAACGCCTGGGCGTGGCGCTCCCACTCGGGCACCTTGTCCAGGTAGCCGGTGCCGCGGGCCAGCCGGATGGCCCGGTCCAGTGCCACCCAGCACCACAGCTTGGAGTGGGTGTGATGCTTCCGCTCGCCCTGGAACTCCCAGATGCCATTGTCGGGCTCCCGACTGATGGCCCAGATCTCGTCGGCGAAGCGCTCGATCACGCGCCACAGCTTGGCCGAGATGAAGCCGCCTTTTGCCTGGTAGATCGCCATGCAGTCGATGACGGCGCCAAACACGTCCAGCTGCTTCTGGCCCGCCGCCCGGTTGCCGATGCGGATCGGCTTGGCGCCGCCATACCCGCTCAGGTGATCGAGGTATTGCTCGGGCAGCTGGGGGTCGCCGTCCACGCGGTACACGATCTGCATGGCGAAGTCCTGCTGGTAGGCGCGGTCGCGGATCCAGTTGATGAAGTCGACCGCCTCCTGGGAGAAGCCGGCCCGGAACAGGGCCGCGACCGTGTACGACGCATCCCGCAACCAGCAGTAGCGGTAATCCCAGTTCCGGGTGCCGCCCGGATCCTCGGGCAGGGACGTGGTGGGCGCCGCGGCCAGCGCTCCGCTGGGCGCGTAGGTCAGCAACTTGATCACCAGCGCCGACCGGCGGACAGCGTCCTGCAGCGGGCCGTCATAGCGGCACTGGGCGATCCAGTTGGTCCAGTACTCCGCGGTTCGGGCCAGCAGGCCGGTGGCATCGCTGCTGCTCGGGAACTGGCGCCCCAGGGCAAAGTAGCGCTCGCCATAGCCCAGGGTGAACCAGGCCCGCTGGCCGGCTTCCAGCCGGAACCGAAGCGCATAGCGGGGCCGGCCGCCGGCCTCGGTGATGGTGCCGCGCTGGGGCAGCGTGGAGGAGAGGATCACTTCCTGCGAGCCGCCCGAGGCCAGCATCAGGCCGTCTCGCTCGATATAGGCGCCTCGCCCCCGCGCGTAGTCGGGGGCAATGTCGAGCACGCAGTCGACCTCGACCGCCCCCTGGCGGGCCTCCACGCTTCGACAGATCCGGCGCAGCGCCACGAAGCGATCGCCCTCCAGGAAGCAGGGCATGAAGTCGGTGACCACCAGCGTCCCCTCGGGCCGTTGAAAGGTGGTGGTCAGGATGTTGGTATCCGGCAGATAGGCTTGCTCGCCCGGCGGCATGGGATTGGCCGGAGCCAGGCTGAACGAGCCGCCCCGGTCCCGGTCGAGCAGCGCCGCAAAGATGGAGGGTGAATCGAAGCGCGGGTAGCAGAACCAGTCGATGCTGCCGCCGGTCGAAACCAACGCGGCCGTTTCGCAATTACCGATGAGTCCGTAGGGATACACGTTCTGCAAAATATGCCACAGTCTGCCGACGGCACCAGCAAGTGGGCCTGGTATTCGTCGACCTTCTTGAAAGCCGTGTTTCACAGTCTGCCGACGGCACCTGCAAGTGGGTTTGCTGTCGTGGACCTTCTTCAACGCCGTGTTTTTGGGTAAGATAGTGGTCCGGTGCCGAAGTACGTCTTCGTAACCGGCGGGGTCGTTTCCTCCATTGGCAAGGGGATTACTGCGGCGTCCATCGGGACCATCCTGAAGGCCCGCCACCTGAGCGTTTCCCTCCAAAAGCTCGATCCCTACATCAACATCGACGCCGGTACCATGTCCCCCTACCAGCACGGCGAGGTGTTCGTCACCGACGACGGCGCCGAGACCGACCTGGACCTGGGCCATTACGAGCGGTTCATCGATGCCAACCTGACCAAGGCCAGCAACGTGACCACCGGCAAGATCTATGCCGAGGTGATCGCCAAGGAACGCCGAGGCGATTACCTAGGCGGGACCGTCCAGGTGATCCCGCACGTGACCAATGAGATCAAGGAGCGGATCACCCGGGTCACCTGGGCGGACAACCCCGAGGTCGTGATCGTGGAGGTGGGCGGGACGGTCGGCGATATCGAGGGGCTGCCCTTCCTGGAAGCGATCCGGGAGCTGAAGAATGACCTGGGCCGCCGCAACGTCTTCTACGTGCATGTGACGCTGGTCCCCTTTGTGGAGGCTTCGGAAGAATTCAAGAGCAAGCCCACCCAGCACAGCGTGGCGGCCCTGCGCAGCATCGGCATCCAGCCGGACGCCATCGTGTGCCGATCCGAGCGGCCGGTGAACCAGTCCCTTAAGGAGAAGATCGCGCTCTTCTGCGACGTCGACAAGCGGGCGGTCATCTCCTTGCCGGACGTCGAGTCCATCTACGAGGTTCCGCTGATGCTGGAAGAAGCCGGGTTGGGCACCTTCATCGCCGAGGCCATCGACCTGAACGGCCAGCCGCCCGACCTCAGTGGCTGGCAGGACATGGTGCGGCGGATCCAGAATCCGACCGCGGCCCTGAAGATCGGCGTGGTGGGCAAATACCTGCCCGCGCCGGATGCCTACATCAGCGTCACCGAAGCCCTGCGCCACGCCGGCATCCACCACAACGTCCGGATCGATATCCGCTGGGTGGCGTCGGAGGCGCTGGAGTCGGGGGACCTGCGAGCCCTGGAGACGGTGGACGGGATCGTGGTGCCCGGCGGCTTCGGGCATCGGGGGATCGAGGGCAAGATCGTGGCGGCCCGCTTCGCCCGGACCCAGCAGGTCCCGTATCTTGGCCTCTGCCTCGGCCTGCAGTGCGCTGTGATCGAATTCGCCCGCGATGCCCTGGGCGCGCCCGATTCCAACAGCACCGAATTCAACGCTTTCACCAGCCACCCGGTCATCGACCTGTTGCCCGAGCAACGGGATGTGGCCGACAAGGGGGGGACGATGCGGCTGGGGCTGTACCCCTGCAAGCTGCAGCCCGACACCAAGGCTGCCCAGGCCTATGGCGAGCCGGTGGTGTACGAGCGCCATCGCCATCGCTTCGAGTTCAACAACCTCTACCGGGAGGCGCTGTGGGAGGCGGGCATGGTGTTCTCCGGCACCTCGCCCAATGACCGGCTGGTCGAGATCATTGAACTGAAAGATCACCCGTGGTTCGTGGCGTCGCAGTTCCACCCTGAATTTCGGTCCCGGCCCAACCGCCCGCATCCGCTGTTCCGCGAGTTCGTGCGCGCGGCCGGGGCCCGCGCCGGGCTGCTGGCGGCGGACGGGGTCCAGCGGGCGCCCGCTCCCGCCCCCGAAAACCGGACCGTGTGAGGCGCGAGGCTCCTACCCCGCCGGCGAGCGGGATCGCCCGGCCGCGCGCGATTGAAGCCAACATCGGGCTGGAGCTGGTGCGGGCGACCGAGGCCGCCGCCCTGTCCGCCGGGCGCTGGATGGGAAACCTGGATCGCGAGGGGATCAAGGGCACGGCGGCGACCGCCATGCACCAGGCGCTCAGCAGTGTCCACATGCAGGGCGCCATCGTCATCGGCGACGAACTCGGGGTGGGGCCGCTGACCGTGGGCAACGGGGTGGGGGACGGAACGGGCGAGGTGCGCGACGTGGCCCTCAAACCGTTGGACGGCACCAGCCTGGTGGCCAAGGGCTTTCCCAACGCGGTGTCGGTGATCGCCACCGCCGAGCGCGGGTCCTTGCTGTCGACGCCGGTGCGGCTCTACGCCGAGAAGATCGCCGTCGGCCCCGACGCGCGCGGGTCCATCGATGTGACCGATTCCGTCGAGAACAACCTGCAGCGGGTGGCGTTCGCCAAGAAGGTGCAGGTCTCGGACCTGACCGTGGTGATGCTGGACCGGCCGCGGCACGAACCGATGATGGAACAGGTTCGGCAGGTGGGGGCCCGCATCAGCCTGCTCAGCGACGGGGATATCGCGGCTGCCATCATGGCCACCCTGGATGGCACGGGGATCGACGTCATGATGGGCGTCGGCGGGTTGTCGGAAGCGGTCCTGGCGGCCTGCGCGCTCAAGTGCCTGGGGGGCGACCTGCAGTGTCGCCTCTGGCTGCCCTCCAAGGACGACGAAGAGCGGGCCCGGAGCGTCGGCTTCGAAGACCTCCATCGCCCGTACGCCGGCGAGGACCTGGTCAAGGGCGAGGATGTCGCCTTCGCCGCTACCGGGGTCACGGACGGAGAATTCCTGCACGGTGTTATCTATCACAATTTCTGGGCGGAGACGGAATCGGTCGTTTTCCGCAGCAAGAGCGGCACCGTCCGCCACCTGATCACCAAGCACCATTACGCGCTGAAGTCGGTCGAGGGAGCCCACCGCAAAGTCCGTTAACTTATCCACCGTTTTTCACTCAGCGTGAAATCGCGCGGGCGCTTCTTTGACTCCTGAGATGGCCTTTGTTAGACTGCGCCCGTCTTGTCCAGGGCGAAATACCGCGCCCCGGCTGCCCGCGCCCCCTCATCGTTGTCGCAAACGGGCTTGGCGGGAGGCATCGTCCGTTACGGCGCCCACCTGTGGGTGCTTGCCCTGAGTATCCTGCTCGGCGCGCTGGTGCCTATCGGCATCCACCATCAACTGCAAGATGCGGCTGCCACCACGGCGGCGGACACCGCGTTAGCACGAGCGGGTATGCATGCCGACGGCATGCTCAAGCCCTACACCAGCGCGGCCCGGGCCGAGCAACTTCGACCGGTGACCACCTATGCCGTCCTGCCGGGGGATAGCATCGGCTCCATCGCGGCCCGGGCCGGCCTGAGGGTGGAGACGGTCCTGCAGGTGAATCACCTGGTCTCGGGTGACCAGCTGGTCAGGGGCGAGGTCCTGGCCTTGCCTCCCATCGACGGATCGATGGTGCCGGTGGAACCGGGCCAGTCGCTGGTCCAGATCGCCACTGCCCTGCGGCTGGACCCGGCGGTCGTGCGCGACCTGAACAACCTGGCACTGGGCGCGCCCCTGCCGGCCGAGCTCTTCGTTCCAGACGTCTCCACGGACCAGCTCCCGCGCCGGACCACGCCCGCCGCGCCGACCGACACGCGCCACCACCTGGTCCGGTTCCTGTGGCCGACCCATGGCACCATCACCACCTATTTCCTGCCCTGGCACCCCGGACTCGATATCGCCAATGCCTACGGCACGGCGGAGCGCGCCGCCGACGGCGGCAAGGTCGTGTTTGCCGGCTGGGGCTCGTACGGGATCTATGTCCAGATCGACCACGGCAATGGCTTCACCACGGTGTACGGCCACATGCAGGAAGTCCTGGTCGGCGCCGGCCAGCTCGTCCAACCCGGCCAGCTGATCGGCTACATGGGCGCCACCGGCCGGGCCACCGGGTCGCATTGCCATTTCGAGATTCGCTACCACGGCGTGCCGCAGAACCCGCTGGATTATTTGCCTTAACTAACTCCGCTAAAGCGAGACCCCCCACCCCGACCCTCCCCCGCAAGGGTGGAGGGCGATCGGTCGAGCTGGGATTGCTATCGATACTCGGCTTGACCGAGGTCCGCTAGCCAGCGCCGCATCCACTGGTGCAGGGCTTCCGCTCCCACCACGGCCTGATCCGGAATCGACCACCCGCGGGGCAGGAGCACGAAAGGAAACGACTGCGGTCCTCCCAGGCCCCCGTGCGAGCCCACCATCTCCTCGAAGGCGAAGACCTCGTCGGTGTCGGGATTGTAGGCGCTGTTGACCATGAGGTCCGCCACGTGCTCGAAGCCGTCGGTCCGTTTGACATGGGACGCGGCATAGACGCCGAACGGTCGCAGCGGGTCGACACCCTCGACCTTCCCGGTATCGAGGTAGTGGATGCCCGCGTTGCCGAGCACGACGGCACCGTGCCGGCTGGATCGAACCAGGACGAACCCGATTCCCTGATGGGCGCGCAGCGCGGGGATCAGGCGTGGATACGTGGCGTCGATCTCCTCCAGGGTCAGCCTCCCGGGCCGCCGCGCGAAGTAAATGAGTCCGAGACACCCTGACGCCATGACCACCACCTCGGGTGGTTCGGCTTGGGCGCCATTCTGGCGGCGCCGGCGGGCGGCCGCGGCCGCCGGACCGAGCTGGACAACGCCATCCGTGGTCCGGCTCCTGGTGATGGTGCGCAGGGCCTTCGCCGGCAATCCGCTACCGCCCGCCGCTTCGGTGAGCGAGCCGGCCAGGTAGCCCCAGCTCTCCTCACCCCGCCCGGGTCCTTCGACGGTGGTGACGTCAGTGGCCCGGCGCACGAGTTCCTCGAGGGACTGTCCCCAGCGCTGCCGGAACGGTGGGCCCTGGGTCTGTCCGTGATCGGAGAGGACGACGAAGGCATAGGGCCGGGGCGCGTCTTTGGCCGCCACCTCGACGCGAGCCAGCTGTCGATCCATACGCCGCAAGACCCGCAGGGTGTCGTGGCGCTCGGTTCCGGAGTGATGCGCCACCTCGTCGTAGGCCAGCAGGTCCGTGTAGACGACCGGCCGTCCGGCATAGATGTCGCCGATCACCGTCTCGATCTGCAAATCGCGCTGCACCACGCAGGTCCAGGCTCGTACCAACGCGTACACGAACC
>DASPZT010000208.1:0-9416 GCA_035636135.1 Candidatus Limnocylindria bacterium
CAGGAGGGCTAGGAGAGGGTAGCGAGGGGAATCGGGGCTGCAGGCTCGGGGTCAACCGTCTGACAGACCTGCGGCCCCAGATTTCCATCAACACCAAGACCAGCACGAACGCGGCGGCAGCCGCCAGGACCAAGCCCAGCGGTGGGAAGCCGATGGCGAGTGCGGCTAACGCCCCAATGGCGGCGCCGACCGCCGCGACGATCACGGTCAGCATGCCCGGCAGTGTTTGCAGCAAGTGAAACAGCGACCCCGGCCTGCGACCCGTTCTTATGTCGTCGATGCCAAGCGTCTGGAGTGCGCCGCGCATGTCGTCGTACGGGCTGGCGATGAAGTGGGGCTCTAGCTCCGGGTGGAGCTCGAGGTACGCATGCCGGAGCCTGTTCATTCCGATCACCCACCGGAAGTCATCGCGATTGAGCGTATGAAGACGCGCGATAGTGGCGATGCCTGTGTACAAGACAACGGTGAGCAAGGGGATGGCGATCGAGATGAAAGCCGGGCCGAATCGATCAACCTGCGCGACCAGTGCCAGCGCGATCATCGCGCCAGAGAGGATGGCCAGGAATATGGTCACTCGGTTCAGGGACTCTGTGTAAGTCAGCGAGCGGGTCGCCAGCAGGCTCCAGTGCTCGGTGGCCAGGATCTGCAGCCTGCCGGCGGACCCAGATTCAGATCTCGAGGGCGGCATTTCGGTCGACATTTTTCCCTCCTAGTCGCGAGATAGGAATCCACAACGAGGTTGCATGCTCACGCCCCAGAGGTGCGCTCTTAGAAGCCTCGGGCTCCCCCACCCGTGGGGCCGATCACGGGCACAATCCCCAGGTGCCATGCATCGCTGGTCTTCATCTCCACGGTCCACTCACCGGCTCCGCGGAACAATGGAGTGGACTGCCCCAAGTGAAGCACATGTCCATCGCTCGCCCGTAGGTCAAGGGAATACGGGTTCACCGAACCCCCAAACCAAGGAGCACCTGATCTCCACTCTCCAATGGTCAGCTCGATGTCGTACGACCAGTCTGTGCCAGCCGAAAGCGGGGCTCCTGCCCACTCTGTAGCTCCGTCGTCTGCGGTGGCGGCAAGGAAGGACGCCAGGCCGGTGGTGGCGCTTCCCAGGAAAGCATCGAGTTGAGCACCACCTGGCCCATCCAGGCGCAGGTCGGTGTCCCTGTCTCAACCTCAAGGTAGTACATACCCGTGGGTAGGACGTGCTGTACCAGGGGCGCCACGACTTCGCCCGGGGCTACCGGAATGGCGGCCCAGTCCGGCAGACTGTGGCCACGTTCATCGACGACCGTGAGCGATCGGACCGCGACGCGTGGGTCGTACCATGCAAAAACCGTGTAGCGCCCGTGGGGGAGACGAAAGGGTGGTGTCCTGGTGGTCCCGGCGCCCGTCACGGCGGTCGCCAGGCGATCGATCTGCACAAACCGGCTGAGCGGCCTCCGACCGATGATGGCCTGGCCGACATCCTGCAGGACGGATCCCACGCCCCGACGATAGCCGACGGTGCGGGGCTGTGGTCCTGCCGGTCTCAGAAACCATCCCACCGGCTGGTACGTTTATCGGTGAAAATGAGGACCCTGATCGCTAGGCTAACTCTGGCCGCGGCAGTCGCCCTCGTGCCCGGGTGCGGCCCTGGACCAGGAGTCAACCATGCGCCCGGGCCAATCGGCCCCTCGCCTCGGGCGAGCGCGGCGCTGGCCTATGACGCGGCGCATGGCAAGTTGGTGCTCTTCGGGGGAGGATCCGCGACCTGGCTGGGAGATACGTGGACCTGGGACGGCCTCGCCTGGCAGCGGGAGTCCCCGGCGCTGTCGCCCAGCGCGCGCGGCGCGGCGGCGATGGCCTATGACCCCACCTCTGGGCTGGTGATGCTGTTTGGCGGCATCGGCGGTCAGTCGGGAGCAACGGACACGTGGGTCTGGAACGGCACGACCTGGACCCAGCTGCATCCGTCGGCGACCCCACCGGCGACGTTCGGCCGTGCCTTCATGGACTTCGATCCCGTCTCTCAGCATCTTATCCTTCTCACCGATCCCGACCTCGGGGGCACGCCGCGAGACGCAACGTGGGAGTGGACAGGCGCGACCTGGAGCCTGATCGACACGCACGGGCCCATTGGGGAGGGCCCGGGCGGGCTGGACCAGAACCCACCGGCGGCGATCGATGCTCGTCCACGGGTCGGCGGAACATTTGATCCCGCCACCGCGTTCGGGCTCGACCCGGGGCGTAATCGCCTGATCGCCGTCCAGCGGGTGCGCTACGCCGACGCTCCGGTTCATGGCGTGGTCACCTGGGAGTGGGACGGTCATCAGTGGGCACCGCTACACACATCCTCTCCGGCGTTTCCAACCGTAAACGACGACCTCAGCGATCCCGTCCTGGCGCCAGCCCCGGACGGACGATCTGTGCTGCTTGTCGACCTGCATGGCGCATGGCAGTGGGATGGCACGCGATGGGCCTCAATGCCGTTTAGCCCGCCGAGCCGAGGTCGGGCTGCTTTCGCCTTTGATGCAAAGGCCGGTCACGACCTCCTCGTCGGCGGAGTGGCGGCGACCGACCCTGGCGGCCTGTATGGAGATACGTGGACCTGGACCGGGGCGGCATGGCAGCAGGCCGCCGGTCCGGCAGGCCGTCAGGCCGCCCAGTATCCTTCGTCCTCACCGCCGCCCGGAGGCATCCTGCAGGAGCGCGCGATCGCCATCGCACGCCACGCGGCGGCCGAAACGGAGGGTCCGCGTATTGCTCCCGTGATCCAGGCGAGGCTTGCACGGGCCGGAACGTTTGGCAATGTCTCTCCGACCGCCGCCACCTGGGAGTGGGGAGTATCTTTCCGGGTCGACCAGACCCTGTTGGGACATGGTCCGCCAGGAAGCCCCGCTAAACACCAGGTGCATAGTGTCGCTGTGTTCGTCGATTACCTGTCCGGCGAGGTCCTCGAGACGAGCTGGCCTGCCCCGAAGATCCTTGGCGGGGAGGGACCCTAGCCAGGCCTGCCCGGCCGACACTTGGAACCCCTCCCCTCCCCCTCCCCAGAGAGAGGGGAAAGACGAGAGTCCGTGGTGCCGCTGGTCTTAGGCCATCAGGTGGCGAAGGACCATCGGCAGGATGCCGCCATGCCGCAGGTACTCCACATCGGTCTCGTTGTCGAGCCGGGCGTGAACGCGGAAGCGCTGGGGCGCTCCGTCGCCCTGAGCCTCCACGTCCAACGTCTGGCCTGGCTTCAGCCCGGCCTGCAGCCCGCGGATGGTAAAGCGCTCGCGCCCGGTGAGCCCGAGCGATGCTCGCGACGTCCCGGGGGCGAACTGCAGCGGCAGCACGCCCATGCCCACCAGGTTGCTGCGGTGGATGCGCTCGAAACTTTCGGCGATCACGGCCCGGACTCCCAGCAGCTTGGGACCCTTGGCCGCCCAGTCCCGGGAGCTCCCCGACCCGTACTCCTTGCCGGCCAGCACCACCAGCGGGATCCGTTCCCGCTCATAACGCACGGCGGCGTCGTAGATGGTCATCTCCTCGCCCCCCGGCAGGTGGACCGTCCAGTAACCCTCCCGCTCCGGAGTCAGGAAGTTCTTCAGCCGGATGTTGGCAAAGGTGCCCCGGATCATCACCTCATGGTTGCCCCGGCGCGCGCCGTAGCTGTTGAAATCAATCCGGTCCACTCCGTGCTCGATCAGGTACTTCCCAGCCGGGCTGGCGGGCGGGATGCTGCCGGCCGGTGAGATGTGATCGGTGGTGATCGAGTCGCCCAGGACGACCAAGGCCCGGGCGCCGACGATGTCCTGCAGCGGGGCGGGGGTGGCCGTCATGCCCTCGAAGAAGGGCGGCTCCTGCACATACGTTGACTTACTGTTCCACTCGTAGATCGGACCGGTGGGGGCCTGCATCCGCTGCCAGTACTCGTCCCCGTCCCAGATGTGTTCGTACTCGCGCTGGAACATCTCCTGCTTCACGCAATCGCGCACGGTGGCCGCCACCTCCTCCGGCGACGGCCAGAGGTCGCGCAGGTAGACCGGCTTTCCATCCTTCCCGGTTCCCACCGGATCCACGGACAGATCGGTTCGCACCGTGCCCGCCAGAGCGTAGGCCACCACCAGGGGTGGCGACGCCAGGTAGCTGGCCCGGACCAGGGGATGAATCCGGCCCTCGAAGTTCCGGTTGCCGCTGAGCACCGCCACCGTGTACAGCCGGTTCTTCTCGATGGCGGCCTCCACCTCGGCGTTGGCCAGCGGCCCGCTGTTGCCGATGCAGGTGGTGCACCCGTACCCGACCAGGTAGAAGCCCAGCTGCTCCAGGTAGGGCAGGAGCCCGGCCAGCTTCAGGTAGTCGGTGACAACGCGCGAGCCCGGGGCCAGGCTGGTCTTGACGGTCGGCCGGACGGTCAGGCCACGCTCGACGGCGCGCTTGGCCAGCAGGCCGGCGGCCACCATCACCGAGGGGTTCGAGGTATTGGTGCAGCTGGTGATGGCCGCGATCACGATCGACCCGTGCTCGAGCGCCACGCGAGGCTTCACAGGGACGGCCACCGCGCTCGACCCTTGCAGGCTCGGATTACCCCCCTCGGCGTCGAAGCGGGCGACCTCGGCCGGTTCCGGTTGATCCTGGAAGGTGAACGCTCCCGTGAAGCTCCCCCAGACCTCTGGCAACGCGACCCGGTCCTGCGGCCGCCTGGGTCCCGCCACGCTCGGTTCGATCGAGTCCAGGTCCAGCTCCAGCAGCTCACTGAAGACCGGGATGGCGCTGCCGTCGACCCGGAAGAGCCCCTGGGTCCGGCAGTACTGCTCCACCAAGGCAATGTGTTCCGCCTCGCGACCGGTGACCTCCAGGTAGCGCAGCGTCTGGGCGTCCACTGGAAATAGGGAGCAGGTGGCTCCGTACTCGGGACACATGTTGGACAGGGTGGCGCGGTCCGGGACGGAGAGGCTGCTCAAGCCGTCGCCACAGAACTCGACAAACTTGTTGACTACGCCGTGGCTGCGGAGCATCTCGGTCAGCGTCAGGACCAGGTCGGTGGCGGTCGCCCCCGGGCGCAAGGCGCCGGCCAACCGAACACCGACCACCACCGGGGTGGGCAGGTACATCGCCTGGCCCAGCAGGGCGGCCTCGGCTTCAATGCCGCCCACGCCCCAGCCCAGTACCCCCAGCCCGTTCACCATGGTGGTGTGAGAGTCGGTGCCCACCAGGGTGTCGGGGATCGCCATTCGGCGGCCATCAAGCTCGCGCACCTGCACCACCCGGCTCACCCGCTCCAGGTTCACCTGGTGGCAGATGCCCATGCCCGGCGGTACCACGCGGAAGTTGTGGAAGGCCTGCTGCGCCCAGCGGAGCACGGCATAGCGTTCGCCGTTGCGCTCGTACTCGCGCTCGATGTTCCGGTGATAGGCATCGGCGATCCCGAAGACGTCGACCTGCACCGAATGATCGATGACCAGGTCAGCCGGGACCAGCGGGTCAATGCGGCTCGCGTCTTTGCCGGCCCGGCGCATCGCCGACCGCATGGCCGCCAGGTCGACGACCGCCGGCACGCCGGTGAAGTCCTGGAGCAGGACGCGGGCCGGCCGGTACGGGATCTGGGCCCCGTTCGTCGGCGGGGTGGGCCAGTTGGCCAGGGCCCGCACGCTGACCTCATCGGTCTGGCCCGTCTCGACCTGGCGCAGCAGGCCCTCCAGCAAGACCTTGACGGTCATTGGAAGAGTCGAAGGATCGGCTACGCCATTGGTCTGCAGCCGATCGAGCCTGTAGTAGTCGAGGTCGGTGCCCTTCAGTCGGTCGCGCGTGCCAAACACGTGACTCAATCGTACTCCGAGAAGCGGAATTCCCTGTGATGGACGGCCGCCAGGTTGCGCCCATAATGGCAAGCGGAATGTTGCCGGCTGACGCCTGCCCGTTTGACCGGCCGTTCCCACTCGACTTCGATGCCTGTCCGGCGTACCAGCCGCGCACTTTTGTCGCCCTCGACCTTCGGTACCGGCCACTGCAGCCCGTCTGGACCTGCCAGCAGCTCGAGGTGCGGCCTACCGGCGCCAGCGGGCATCGCTTTTACGGCCGCTGCAGCATCGGCGACGCGGCGGCGCGGGAGCGGTGGGTCGAGCAGGTGCGCGTCGTGCGGCTGCAGACGCTGCGCGACCTGTCCACTCAGGTCAACCGGATCACACAGCCGCTGCTCAACGAGCTGTGGGCGGCCAAAGGACGGCAGCTGGAGGCCCAGAAATCGAGCCAGGGGAGCGCTGCGGAGACAAGGGCTGTTCAGGGGGTGGCCGATCGGATGCGGAGCCAGGTGATCGCCTTTCTGGACGAGCATCGGGTGGACCTGGAGGGCGCCGGCCTCCCTTACGACGCTGTAGTGGTCCTGCTGGGGGTCGTGCTAGAGCGCTTCGTGTCCCAGACCTCCACCGACGCACCTCCGGGCCTGCCCCCCGAGGTGCTGGCGGACTTTCCCGAAGCCGTGCGCCTCTTCTTCGACCCCAGTCAGGGCACTCCCGAGGCACAAAATTCCGCCCAGCGGCCTCCCCTCGCCTCGTAGGGATTTCACTCAGCGTTCCCGAGTTTCACGCTGGGTCCCTTGACAAACCTGATACCGCGTGTATCCTTGCTCGCAAGGAGACGACTGGCGCGACTGCCTGAGGGGGCATTGGTCGCGACTCGATCGAAGGAAGGAGGGAAGCCGGATGCGTATTTGTGTTGTCCCCGGCATCCGGGGCTAGGCCATGGCGATCTTCAGCGACCCCAAACTGGCCAGCCGCGTCCCCAGCTTCCGAGTCCCCGGCGGCCACGTCCCGGGCATCCAGGTACCGGACATCCACGTCCCCGTCATCCGCGTCCCGCGCCTTCGCGTCCCATATGTCGACGGCTTGAGACTCCGGGTGGCGTCGGCCTCGGCCACCTTGACCCCGGCTCGGGAGCGCCTGATCAGGGTGACCGGGTATGCCGTATCACCGAGCTGGTGGTGGGCACAGATCACCTCGGCGGCGGGGGTCGCCATGCTGCTGGCCATGGCGGTGGCCAGCCTGATCGGCGCGCTCGTGGTGACCTGGCCGCACCGCTAGGCGCGGGCGCCCGGCCGGAGGCCATCGAGCAGGCGCCGCGACGCCGCCGTGACCTCGACCACCGCCTCGTCGAAGGCGTGGGCATTGGCCCGCGACGGGATCCGGTAGCCGCTCACCTTGCGGACGAATTGCAGAGCCGCCTCCTCGATCTCCCGGTCGCTCGCCCGGCTGTCGCCCCGTCTCAGGGTCTTGATGCTTCGACACATATAGCGATCATAAGGTGGCTAGTGTCCCGGATCGGAAGTTCATTGAGAAAGTCGCGGCCTCGGCGGCCGGTGCCAAGCCCGGATCTGCCGGTCGGGCGCCGCAGCTCGGGATGCGGGGCGTGCCGAGCCGTAGGAGGCGACGAGCACGCGAGGGAGTGCATCCGTTGATGCATGACCGAGCGCGCGCAGGAGACGACACCCGGATCGGCCGCCTCCGCGCCCGAGAGGCCAGCTCGATCCGGTGGATCCGGGCTGCCGCAGGGGTGGCGGAAGGAGGAGCCTATCGGTCGATAGGTGACGACTTCCGCCGGGCCCCCTGACGCCGGCATCAGCGGCGCAGGCGCCCGGCCGCCCAGGCCGATGAATTTCCAACGAATTTCTGGCCCGGGACACTAGTCATGAGTCACCCGTATCCCGCGATCCGCCAGCTGCTGGAAGAATGGCCCCGGCGCGAAGGCGGCTTCGGGCCCCAGGACGCCAGCTCGCGCGACCTGACCGCGGGCCAGCGCTTGCAAGCCGATCGACGCGGGGATGCCGGTCATCCGGGCGGTGCCCGCCGGGCCCCAGTCGGTCGGATGGGCCGAGCGGTATGACGCCGCCCTGGGGTTGTGCCCGCGCCGCCCCGTGACGTCAACGCGGAGGAAGAATGCAACCGGTCCATCCAGGGCAGGTTGCCGATGCAACAGGTGAGCCCGTAAGAATGACCTGGGGCTCAGCACAGTGCCATCGACTGGCTCGGGCTCCTCGGCCGTGAGGCCGTAGTCGAGGAAAACCCGCATCGCCTTCATGATCTCGGGGTGCCAGCTGCCGCGGACCGAGACGTGGATCGGCCGGTGGAAGAGGAACCGTGGCAGGGTGTGCGTCTCCGAGTGGGGCACGAAGTATGTCTCCAGCGCCCCCACCGGCGGCAGAAACTCCAGCACCCGCGCCCCTGCAAACGGGGGGACCGGAACGAACCGGCCGTCCTCGTAGTAGAAGCGGGCTATCGTCGGGCTGAACTCCTCGAGGATGGTGTCGAGCAAACCCGGCGACGCGGCCAGGGGTCGCAAGCTGCCGAAGGCGATCTCGACGCGTTCGACCTCGTCCATCTCGCTAGCGGCCGCCTGCGCCATCAAATTGGTCACCCCCGGGGTCGCCCCGCAGCCCAGCACGATCGCCACTCCCGCGGCCTCGGCCTCCGGGCCGAGCTCGAGCTGACGGGGGGTGTTGAAGAGGCCGCCCAGGTCGACGTACGGCCGGTGGAACCGGATAGCGCTGCGAACCAGGTCGAGGCCGTAGTGGTAGGTGGTGCAGTTGGCGACCACGTCCACCCGCCGCATGAGCGCTTCCACCTGGTCGGACTGGGTGACATCGACACTCACGGCGGTGAGACGGCGGTCGCGCAATTCGTGCACGAGACGGTCCGCCGCGGCCCGGTCGCGGTCGGCAACCACGATCTCACGGAAGTCGCTGGTCAGGGCCAGGTCGCGGACGACCTCGCGTCCCATGGTCCCGGCTCCCCCGAGAACGAGCGCCCGCTGGTCCATCAGTACGATGGTGGGGTCATCACCCAGAGCACCTGGGTCTTCCCCGGACCGGGATTGCGATTCTTGTGCGGGATGCGGCTTTCAAACGTCAGGGCGTCGCCGGTCTTTAGGCGGTAATGCTCCTCCCCGACCCAGAAATCGAGCCTGCCTCGAACCACGACCACGCACTCCTCATCGGAGTCGTGGGTGTACGGCTCGTCGCCGGAACCGCCGCCCGGCTCGATCTCGGTCCAGATCACCTGCAACTTTCCCGTCAGGCTTGGAGTCAGCAGCGAGTCGCGCCAGCGCCGCTTCGGGTGGACCAGGACCGGCCGGGCGTCCTTGCGAACGAGCCTGCCGTTGGGTGAGCCGCCGGCGAAGAAGGTAGCGATGGAAGTGCCGAGCGCCTCCGCGATCTTCCGGAGCGAAGCGACCGACGGCGAGGTCAGGTCGCGTTCGACCTGGGATAGGAAGCTCTGGGTCAAGCCGGTCGCCTGCCCTAGCTGCTTCAACGACTGGGCCCGCGTCTCCCGCATCGTCCGGATCCGCTCGCCCAGCGACCCGTTCATGCCGCCCTCCGCTGCGCGGCCGACCGGGCGGCGGTCAGCAGCAGGCCGGCTTCCCCCTCGCCTCGGCCGTGCCGGCGCACGATCAGCGACGCG
>DASPZT010000209.1:0-8669 GCA_035636135.1 Candidatus Limnocylindria bacterium
CGAGCAGGTGGAGTGGATCCTGACCCTTCGCCTCTCCGCAGACGGCCACATCGACCGCGCCGTCACCAGCTAACGAATCCTCCCTTAGCCCGACGCGGCCCGGATCGCCTCCCAGACCTTCGCAGGCGTCAGCGGCATGTCGAGATGGCGGATCCCGAGCGGGCTGAGGGCGTCCATCACGGCGTTCACGATGGTCGGCGGAGCGGCCAGGGTGCCACTTTCGCCGATGCCCTTGGCCCCAATCGGGTTTCGCGGTGTCGGGGTGACGGTTCGGTCCAGCTCGAAGGGCGGCACGTCGGGAGCGGCGGGCACCAGGTAGGTGGTGAGGTTGCCGGTCAGCAGCTGTCCGTCCGGGCTGAAGGCGGCTTCCTCGAAGAGCGCCTGCGCGATCCCCTGGGTCGTGCCGCCGTGGACCTGGCCATCCACGATCATCGGGTTGATCACCACGCCGCAGTCGTCAACGGCCAGGTAGCGCAGGATCTGGACGCGACCCGTGTCGCGATCGACCTCGACCACCGCCAGGTGGGCGCCAAACGGAAAGACGTAATCCGGGGAGTCGAATTCTTCGTTCGCCCGCAGTTCGGCCTCGCGGCCCTGGGACAGCGCCCAGGCGGCCAGCCGGTCCAGGCTGAGGGCCCGGCTCGGCGCGCCCCGCACGTAGACGCGGCCGTCCTCGACCACCAGGTCGGCTTCAGCGGCTTCCAGGGCAGACGCGGCCAGCCCGACTACCTGGCGCTTGAGGGTCCGGGTCCCATTGAGGACGGCCGCGCCCGACGTCGCGGCGCTGCGACTGCCCCAGGTCCCCTGGGCATACGAAGGGTGGTCGGTATCGCCGTGGCGGACGCGGACGCGCTCGAGCGGGAGGCCAAACACATCGGCGGCCACCTGGGCCCAGGTCGTCTCATGGCCCTGCCCGTGGGGCGTGGAACCCGTGTACGCGGTCAGGCTGCCATCCATCTCCAGGTGCACGGCGCTACGGTCGGCCGGGCCGCCGCCCCCGATGTCGACGTAGGCTGCCATGCCGATCCCGTGCAGGCGTCCGGCCTGCCGGGCGACGGCTTGGTCTCGGCGGAGCCGTGGATAGTCGGCCATGGCCAGCAGCCGGTCCAGCGCAGCGGCATAGTCGCCGCTGTCGTAGCTGGTCCCGGCCGGGTTGCGGTACGGGAATGCCTCCCGGTCGATGAAGTTGTGCTTCCGCACTTGGGCCGGGTCCAGGCCCAGTTCGACGGCCAGGAGGTCCATCATCCGCTCGATCAGGTAGGTGGCCTCGGGCCGACCGGCACCGCGATAGGCGCTGGTTGGGGTCGTATTGGTGAAGACCCCGGTGAGCGTGCTCTCCAGCGCGGGGATCTTGTAGCAGCCGGTCAGCATGTCGGTGGTGCCCACCGGGACCATGGGGCCAAAGCTGGCCAGCGTTCCCATGTCGGCCCTGATCTGCGAGCGAAGCGCGAGCACGGTTCCGTCCCGCATGGCGGCCAGCTCGACCTCCTGCACATGTCCCCGCGCCTGCCAGGTGCCGGAACAGTTCTCGGTCCGGTCCTCGATCCACTTGACCGGCCGCCTCAGCCGACGGGCGGCCTCGGCTACGACCAGCTCTTCCGAGTACAGGCCGCCCTTGCTGCCGAACCCGCCGCCAACCTCGGGCACGATCACCCGGATGTCGGCCGGGTCCATCCGAAGGCCCTCAGCGAGATCTGCCAGCGCGGAGTGGGGCGCCTGGCTGGAGATCTCGACCGTCAGCCGGCTCCCATCCATGGTGGCGAGGGCGCCGCGCGTTTCCATCGCCATCGGAATCAGGCGCTGGTTCTGTAGCCGTTGCCGGACCACCACCTCCGCCTTCTTGAAAGCCGCGGCCACGGCGCCGCGCTTCTTTCGGATCGTGAACGCGATGTTGCCGGGGGCTTCGGTGTAGACGAGGGCGGCATTGGGCGCCGAGGCGGTCTCGATGTCGGCCACGGCGGGCAGTGGCTCGAGGTCCATCTGGATCCGGTCGATCGCGTCGCGCGCCTGCTGGCGCGATTCGGCGATCACGACCGCCACCGGCTGGCCTACGTGGTGCACGCGGCCGTTCGCCAGGGGCCGCCTCTCTGGGACGAACGCAGCCTCCTCCGGCGCTTCCGTCGGCATCGAGCCCAGCTCCTGCAGGTCCGCGTCCGTCCAGGCGGCCAGGACGCCGGGTGCCTGCCGAGCGCCGGTCAAGTCGAGACGGCGGACGACGGCCTTCGCCTCGTAGCTGCGGAAGAAGAGGGCGTACACCAAGCCCGCCGGCTGGCGGTCGTCAACATAGGTCCCGGCTCCAGTGACCAGCCGCGGATCTTCGACCCGGCGCATGGAGCGCCCAAAGGTCGGGGGGGACATCGGATCAGTCTAGGCGCGCCAGGGAACGGGCGTTCAGCCGCCGAATGCAGCGGCGCATTGACTTCTGGCGGAAGCCGTAGTATCTGTCTTAACCGAGTCTTGTCCCAATACTGACCGAGTCTTTCCCGATTGGGCAGGTTGCGCACATAGGCTGTCCAGAGGGGTCACGCAGAGGGAGGAGGAACGATGATCAGAGTCCGCCGTTTCGCGCGACTGGTTGCCCTACTCGCCGTCCCGACGTTCGCATCGGGGCTGGGATCCGGCGGTGCCTCCGCAGCACCCCCCGACACCGGCTGTCACCTGCAGTCGGCGAAAGGCGACATCAAGCACGTCATCGCCCTCACCTTCGACAACGTCCACTTCACGCGCGACAACCCGAATGTCCCTTCGGACCTGGAGCAGATGCCGCACCTGCTCAACTTTATCGAGAACAACGGCACCCTCCTCAGCAATCACCACACACCCCTGATCTCGCACACGGCAACGGACATCCTGACCAACCTGACGGGCGTGTACGGCGACCGCATGGGCGTCCCGGTGAGCAATAGCTTCCGCTACTTCAATCCCAGCGGGACGAGCAACCTGGGCGTCTCCTTCGCCTACTGGACCGCTCCCATCTTTGACCCCACCACCTCGAACGCTACCGACAAGACATTCAACATGCTGACGGCCGAGGGCAAGAACGCTCCGGCACCATGGGTTCCGTACACGCGAGCGGGCTGCGACTTCGGCTCCGTGGCGACGGCCAACACGATTCTCGAGAACACGGGAATCGACATCCCGACCGTATTCGGGGCAGGGTCGCCTGAAGCAATTGAGGCGGCCGCCTCGAACGCCGCTCCGCAGGGAACAGCGGCGCACGCGCTGGCCCAGACGGACTTCGTCGGTATCGGTATCCACTGCGCGCAGGGCTCGTCCCTCTGCTCGGCGGCAAACCACGGCCGTCCGGACCTGCTCCCCGACGAACCCGGAGGCTACAGCGGCTTCAGCGGTCTCTTCGGAGCCAAGTACGTTGATCCCGCGATCGACTTCTCGCCGCCGACGGACCTGGGTGGCAACCCGATTCGGGATCCGTTCGGGCAGCCGGGCTTCCCCGGCTTCGACGGGGTCGAGCCGACCGTCTCCCTGTCCTGGGTCGCCCAGATGCAGGAAGCCGGCATCCCGGTGACCTACGGCTATATCTCCGACGCGCACGACGGGCACGGCACGGCGGGCAACATCCACTTCGCCTACGGCCCGGGCGAGCCTGGCTACGTGCAGCAGTTGAAGGACTATGACGCCGCCTTCGCCAAGTTTTTCGACCGGCTGGCGGCCGATGGCATCACGACAGGCAACACCCTCTTCGTCATCACGGCGGACGAGGGCGATCGCTTCGTCGGCGACGTACCCAGCCCCGCCGGCTGCGACGGCGTGACGACGCCGTGCACCTACAACCGGGTAGGAGAGATCAACGGCAATATGGCCGGCCTGCTCGCCACCTCCATCCAGCCGGGCATCACGACGCCCTTCAAGGTCCACTCGGACGACGCGCCGACCGTCTACATCACGGGGAATCCCGATCGCAGCGCTCCCGTCACGCGCGCCTTCGGGCGGGCGCTGGGCAAGCTGACCGCGGTGAGTCCCTACTCGGGCAACACCGACACGCTCACCCAGTTCCTGGCCGACCCGGTGGAGATGAAGCTCCTCCACATGGTCACCGCCGACCCCGCCCGAACGCCGACCCTGACCTGGTTCGCCAATCCCGACTACTTCTTCTTCGCGGCCGCTCCGAACTGCAACTCACCGTGCGTGTTCGTTCCGGGGCGCACCAGTCAGAGCTTCGCCTGGAACCACGGCGACACCAACCCCGAGATCACGACCACCTGGCTCGGCCTGGTGGGCCCTGGGGTTCGCAACCTGGGCGTCACCGCCGACGTCTGGTCAGACCATACCGACATCCGGCCGACTGCCCTCTCGCTGCTGGGGCTCAAGGATGATTACGTGGGCGACGGCCGCGTCCTGGTCGAGCCGCTCTTCGACTGGGCGGTGCCGCAGACGCTTCGGGCTCATCGGGAGACCCTGCTGCGGCTGGCCGCCATGTACAAGCAGATCAATGCCCCGCTAGGCGCGTTTGGCCTCGCCACGCTGGCCATGTCGACCACGGCCATCGAAAGCAACGCCGACGGCGACCTGGATTACACCGCGCTTGAGAACCAGCTGATCCAGTTGACCAAGAGCCGCAACGCGATCGCCGCCAAGATGCGGGATGTGCTCGCGTCGGCGGCCTTCTCAGACCAGGCGATCGATGAGCAGCAAGCGCTGGCGCTGATCGACCAGGGGCAGGGTCTCCTCGATCAGGTGACCGGTCCCTAACCGCAGGCAGTGGGGAGGCCGGCCGCCGGGCTGGCCTCCCCGGAGTTTCAAAGGAGGGAATCCAATGACGCATGGGATTTCGACACTCGGTCGTGCCGTAGTCGCGGCGGCGCTGGCGCTCGCCCCGGTCGGCGTGAGCCTGCCGGCCGCGCCGGTCCAGGCTGCCGCTCCGGCGGGCTGCCAGCTCAACGCCGCGAGTGGCCGCATCCAGCACGTCATCGCCCTCCAGTTCGACAACGTGCACTTCCGGCGGGACAACCCGAATGTGCCCTCGGACATCGAGCAAATGCCCAACCTCTACAACTTCCTGGTGGGCAACGGCACCGTGCTCAACAATCACCATACGCCGCTGATTTCCCACACTGGCACGGACATCCTGACCACGCTCACCGGCGTTTATCCCGATCGCCATGGGCAGCCGGTCAGCAACACCTTCTTCTTCTACGATTCGAAGGGCAACCCGCATCAGGCGCTGACCTTCGCCTACTGGACCGACCTGGCCAAGGCGTTTGACGGTACCGCCGAAAACACGCTCAACATGCTCGACGCCCAGGGCAAGAATCCCCCGGCACCATGGGTGCCGTTCACCCGTGCGGGCTGCAATTTTGGCGCGGTGGGCACGGCCAACATCGAGCTCGAGCGCGTGGCCAACGTGGCCACGGTCTACGGCGCGAATTCACCCGAAGCGCAGGCCGCGGCCACCAATCCCGAGGCGCAGACCACCGCCGACTTCATCGGCGTGGCCGTCCACTGCAGCCAGCAGGCACCGCTGTGTGCCTCCGCTCATCGGGGGGTCTCCGATCTGCTGCCCGATGAACCAGGCGGCTATTCCGGATTCAACGGCCTGTTTGGTCATAAGTACGTCGCCCCCCAAATCAGCGCCACCCTGCCCATGACCGATCTCGACGGCAATGTCATCAACGATGCCGGCTTTCCCGGCTTTCCCGGGTTCAACGGCATGACCGCCGCCGTCTCGCTGTCGTACATCGCCGCCATGCAGGAGCACGGGGTCCCGATCACGTACGCCTATCTCTCGGCGGTGCACGAACAGAGCGACACGGGGCTGGGTCCAGGCGATCCCATCTATGAGCAGAACCTGCGTAACTACGACGAGGCGTTTGGCAAGTTTTTCGCCCGCCTGGCGGCCGATGGGATCACCAAGTCCAATACACTGTTTGTCGTCACCGCCGACGAAAACGACCACTTCGTGGGCGTCGGTCCCAGCAATCCGGGATGCGACGGCGTGACCGTGACCTGCACCTACGATCCCACGCGGCTGGGCAGCGTTGAGGTCGCCCTCGACCAGCTGCTGAAGGCTCAAGGTGTCACCGTCACCATCACCGGCGACAACGTGAAGGGCGACTCGGCTCCGGATTACTACCTCACGGGCAACCCCGCACCGAATGATCCGGTCACCCGGCAAGTGGAGCGGGCGGCCAGCCGGATCATGGTCACGAATCCGCTCACCGGGCAGACGGAGCGCTTGATCGACGGGCTGGCGGATCGCCCGACGCTTCGGGCCTTGCACATGGTCACCGCGGATCCGTTGCGCACGCCCTCGTTTACCCAGTTCAACAAGCCAGATTACGAGGGCGTCACGTCGGATGGGCAAGACTGTGGGACGCCCGGCGTGGATAACGTGATTCAGTGCCAGGGCGTCGAAACCTGGCATCACGGCGACATCCAGCCGCAAATCACCACGACCTGGCTGGGCCTGGTCGGCCCTGGAGTGCGAAATCTCGGTGTGAACAGCACCATCTGGTCGGACCACACCGATACCCGGCCCACCATTATGGCGCTGGTTGGGCTCCGGGACGATTACCGGCATGACGGTCGCGTGCTGCTCGACGTGTTGAATCCGGCGGCGGTGCCGGTCGACGGCGATGCGGGCGCGCTGATCCACCTCGGTCACGTGTACAAGCAGCTGGATGCAACCGTCGGGGCTTTCGGCACGGCCGTTGTCAATGCCGACTCTCGGGCGGTCCGGACCGGGACCGGACCCAGCGATGGCGCCTACCTGGCCTTCGAGAACCAGCTGAACAGCCTGACCAATGATCGCAACAGAGTGGCCCTGCAAATCTCCCAGCTTCTGGACGCGGCAAGCTTTGACCAGACCCAGTTCAGCACAGGCGCGATCGTGTCCCTGGAGGGACGAGCGCAGAGCATCCTCGACCGAGCGCAGCAGCTGGCGTCGAACGACTAGCGTCCTCCGACAGGGTCGGCGCGAACGCCGGCCCTGTCCCGCCCCGCGGCCGGACCGCGTGACAGGCAGCTGTCACGCGCCCGTCCTACAGTCAGCGCAGCATGAAGGCTGCCGTCGCCAAGATGGTCTACGTCTGCCAGGACTGCGGAGCCCAGTCCAGCCGGTGGCTAGGTCGGTGCGCGGACTGCGGCAACTGGAACACATACGTCGAGGAGCAGGCGCGAGTAACCGCGCCGAACCGGGCGCGGGCCCGCAGCAACGGTGGGACGTCGACACCGCTGCCGCTGGTTGAGGTCCAGTTCGCCCAGGCGAACCGGCTTCGGCTCTCCATGCGAGAACTCAACCAGGTGCTCGGGGGCGGCATTGTACCCGGATCCCTGGTGCTGGTCGGTGGCGACCCCGGCATCGGGAAGTCCACGCTGCTGCTCCAGCTGGCGGACGAGGTGGCCCGCACGTTCGGTCCGGTGCTCTACGTCTCGGGGGAGGAGTCGGTCCAGCAGCTCAAGTTGCGGGCCCAGCGGCTGGGGATCCCGGGTGATCGGCTGCTGGTGCTGGCCGAGAACGACCTGGAACGGATCGTTGACCACATCGAGCAGGTGCGGCCGATGCTGGCCGTCATTGACTCCATCCAGACCGTCTTCCTGGACGCGGTCGCGTCGGCCCCCGGCAGCGTCAGCCAGGTCCGCGAATGCGCCGGCCGGCTGATGTTAGTGGCCAAAAGCACCCATATCCCGATCTTCCTGGTGGGCCACGTCAACAAGGAGGGGGCGATCGCCGGCCCTCGGGTGCTCGAGCACATCGTCGACACCGTGCTCTACCTCGAGGGCGAGCGCCATCACGCCTTCCGCATCTTGCGCGGTCAGAAGAACCGGTTCGGCTCGACGGACGAGATCGGCATTTTCGAGATGCGGGACGACGGGATGCGCGAGGTCCCTGACCCGGCTCGGGCCTTCTTGCAGGAGGGGACGCACACGGAGGTTGGCAACGTCGTCACCGTGGCGCTGGAGGGCACGCGACCGCTGCTGGTCGAGTTGCAGGGCCTGGTCACGGAGACCGCCTTCGGGATGCCCCGCCGGGCGGTGAATGGCATCGACCTCAATCGGGTGCACCTGCTGGTGGCCGTGCTCGAGAAGCGTGCCCGCTTGCCGCTTGGCAAGCAGGACATCTTCGTCAATGTCGCCGGCGGGGTGCGCCTGGCAGAGCCCGCCGCCGACCTGGCGGTCGCTCTGGCGATCGCCTCAAACTGCCGGGACCGGCCGGTTGGGCGTGATCTCGTGGCTCTTGGGGAGCTAGGGCTGAGTGGCGAGGTCCGCCGCGTCCCCCAGCTCGAGCGACGCCTCCACGAAGCCCACCGCCTGGGGTTCAAACGGGCCATCGTTCCTGCGGCCGGCGAGCTCAAGAATTCTCCTAAGGGGGAGGGTCGGGGACCGGGTGGGCAGAGTCTCCCTCCCCCTGAGGGGGAGCCACCGTTGTCAGGGTCGCGGGATTTCCCGCGTGAGCAGGGTCGGGGAGGGGGTGTCTTAACGGTCCATCGGGTCGAAACCCTGGCCGACGCGATGGCCCGGTGCTTTGGGGATTAGGACACCGGCTGAGATTCCGGTGCCAATTCTCGGAGCTTCTGCTCCCAGAACTCCAGGCGGCTGCGCAGTCGGTCCCGTTGCCTGGCGATGAGCTGAAGATCGGCCTCGACTTCGGCGGCGGCCCCCGACACCAGGGCGGCCTGCGACTGCCGGCTCAGAGACAGGGCGTCCTCGGT
>DASPZT010000210.1:0-2188 GCA_035636135.1 Candidatus Limnocylindria bacterium
CTCAGGCTGGTATCGGTGATGGTGACGGTGAAGTGCTTGCCGGTCTTGTACGTGCTGATCACCTTGCCGGCCTCGACCCCAAACTCGCCGGCACCCTGGAGCCGTCCGGCGCCGCTGCGTCCCGTCCTCCAGCTGGTTCAGGGCCCGGATCCGGGCGCTGGTGATCATCCCCCGGTCGCCGACCATGACCATTTCCCGCAGGCCGAACTTCTTCCGTACCACGTCCACGATGGCGGTGAACGCGCCGGGGTCGCCGGTGTTGCCGGGGAACACCCGGACCGCGACCGGCCGCCCGGCCGGGTCGGTGAGCAGCCCGTACTCGATCTGCAGCTTGCCTTTCTTGCCGTCACGGGAGTAGCCGCGGGCGGCCAGCGGGCAGTGCCGGCCCTCCATCCAGGCCGAGGTCAGGTCGAACAGCGCCATCCGCGCCGGGTTGGGCTCCGGGGCCAGGTGGCGGCGGGCCAGCTCGGTCTCGATGGCGTCCTGCCGGTGCTCTAGCCAGTCCATCGCGGCGTAGATGTCATCGGTGGACGCGTCCGCGACGCCGAGGTCGGCGCCGAGGGTGGTATCGGTCCACCAGGTCAGGGTGGACAGCTTGGAGGCCGGCTGGACCACGCGGGAGATGATCAGCGCCAGGGCCAGGTCCCGGGCCTGGCCCGCGGGGCCGAGCAGGGCGGGCAGGCCCAGTTCGCGGGCCATGGCGTGGACGGCGGCGACGTGGCCGTGCGGCAGCGAGGCGGTGATGGTGACCGCGCCGGCGGCGGGGACCAGCTGCTGGCCCTTGAGCCCGGCGTCGATCAGGTCGATGACGTGGCCGGGCAGCGCGGACAGGTTGGCCACGGTCTCGTTCTTGACCTTGCCGCCGTCGCGGTAGGTGCGCCGCAGGTAGGCCGAGGAGTAGTCCTTGCGGCGGCCCTGTTTGTCGACGTACCCGGTCTTGCTGACTCTGACTACGTGGACTTTCCCGGTGTTCCGCGTCATAACCAGATCATAACGGTGCACCTGGACAGATCCCGGTGGCGACACGCCGAATTTTCTGACTACGCTTCGTGGTCGGATCTCACTGAAACGGCAGTTCAGGACGCAATACCTACAGAGAGTTACGGCAACTTCGGCCTAGCCTTACCAGTCACTCAGTGTGATGTATCGGTCGACGTAGCCTCTGGGGGCAACCTCAGGACGGTCCGTTATGACTGGTTCACTTGAGGCCTGCGCCGGCCACTGCTCGAGGTGCTCGTCGATGCGGTACCCGGCCGCGGAGACGACTACATCAGGCTTGACCCAGCGCGCGATATGCGGCAGAAGCGGACGTTTACCCCATCGCCGTGATGCATGAATATGCAGCTTGACTTTGGTCCGTTGATACGGACGCTTGCCCGAGACCTCAAGAGCGGGGATAAACGCTAAGTCGTCGGGTTCGGCGGTGGCCTTGCGGGGTCGTCTATCGTATGACCTTCTCGGTGACATCACGCTGAACCTTGATGTGTCCGCTCGTGGCGACTCCGAAACAGCGTCTTCGCCCATAACTTCATCCGGCGCGGCGAACGGTACGCACTGAGGGTGGTGGGCAGCCCGAAGCCGCAACCGGCGTTGAACGTTCTAGGGACCTACGAGAACTAGGTGCCTTGGATCCGCGCGATGTGGCATTGTGCGACTATGAAGCGGTGGTCGG
Source organism: Candidatus Limnocylindria bacterium (assembly GCA_035636135.1). GTDB lineage: Bacteria > Chloroflexota > Dormibacteria > CF-121 > CF-121 > CF-121. The sequence continues at coordinate 1,673 of DASPZT010000210.1, forward strand.
GTTTTGGGCTCGGTGGCAGTGGTGGGTCCCGGAATACTGGTGCAGTTACGCTGTGCCTATTTGTAGGCACAGCATTAGGAGCCGTAGTTCTGGCGTACGCCCGTCACCTTGGTGGCGCCTCGGCGTTGGTTGCCGTTCTGGTGGGCGGCGGAGCCCCTGCTGGCGTCTACCTGGCCTGGGCGACATACCGTGACTCAGAGCGTAAGAGCCTGACAAGCCTGGGATTGGTAGCTGATCAGTTCGCTGTCGCGGTGCGGCAGCAGTGGGAAAGAGAGGCTGCTGCGCGTCGGCTTAATGATCCCTATCCCCTGCCTGTTCGCTGGGAGGCTGCCCACCCATCCCTCGTTGATTCATGGCATGACCTGAAGAGACTAGCCACGAACGGTGCTGGGTTTAGCCCACCCCGGGCTACCTGGGCTAGGACCCCGGATGAGCTTGAGGGCGAAGGCAATGAATTGGCGGACGTGCTGGAGCGCGTGCCGACAAAGCGCCTGGTGGTGCTGGGCGAGCCCGGCT
>DASPZT010000211.1:0-14953 GCA_035636135.1 Candidatus Limnocylindria bacterium
CCATCCCGCCGTCGACGTGCTGGCGGCCGTCGATGCTGATGGGTGGGAAGACCCCCGGGATCGCCGAAGATGCCAGCACGGCCGGCGTCAGCGGTCCGCTGGAGAAGACGGCTTTGCGCCCATTCGAGAGGTCGATGGCCACCACGTGCAGCGGTATGGCCAGGTCCTCAAAGCTGTGCACCCGCAGGTAGCGGGCCAGCAGGCGGGTGATCCCTCGGCCGTCGTACAGCGAGGGCCGCCGGCGGACCATGTTGCGAGCCGCCCGCCACCAGACCATGTCGAAGCTGGCCCGGGTGATCTGCCGCCAGACCTCAGCCAGCCGGTCGAGCGAGGTCCCCGTCGGGTCGCTGGCCAGCCAGGCGCCGTTCCAGGCCCCAACCGAGGTCCCGACCACCAGGTCGGGCTTGATCCCCGCCTCCAGCAGCGCCCGTAGCATGCCGACCTGGGCGGCGCCCCGGGCCCCGCCGCCGGACAGGGCAAAGGCGGTCTTCTCCTTCCTCCAACCGATCATGTGGACCTCAGCCTCACTGGGCTCTGCACTAAGTTTAGGTCGGCGCCAAGGAAAGGGGTAGCCCGTGAATGCAAAAGACCTGGCGCGGCGCGGACAAAGCGGGCGTCCACCCAACACGATGCCCGCGCCACCTTGCTACACTTCTTGTGCTCGGCGTTTCAGCCTCAACCCTGACGACCAACGAGTGCCAATACTGAAGGAAGGTGGTGTCCCCGATTTGACTGATCTCCATTCCTCTCACGATTCCGAACCCGCCGCGATGTCCATGGCGGACTACCTCAGAGAGGAGGAGATTAAGAGCAAGCCCCTCGCCCACGGTGACATCATCGACGGCGTCGTGGTCCGGGTGGATCCGGACGAGGTGCTGGTGGACGTGGGCTCCAAGTCCGAAGGCGTGATCGCCGCCCGCGAGCTGGGCACCCACGGCGACCCGGACATGGTCGAGCTCCACCCGGGCGACCTGATCAAGGTCTTCGTGCTCCAGCCTGAGAACGAAGATGGCAACGTCGTCCTCTCACTCCGCCGCGCCCGGGCCGAGTCGGTCTGGTTGAAGGCGCAGGACAAGCAGACGTCGGGCGAGCCGATGGAGGCCGACGTCCGCGAGCAAAACAAGGGCGGCCTGATCGTGAACATCATGGGCCTGCGCGGCTTTCTGCCCACCTCGCAGGTGGCCCGCGCCTATAGCTCCAACCTGGAAGAGCTGGTCAACCAGCGAATCTCGGTGAAGATCATTGAGGTCAACCGGAAGCGCAACCGGTTGATCGTCTCGCAGAAGGCGGCCTACGACGAGGACCGGGCGCGGCAGCGGTCCGAGCTGTTCGAGCGCCTCAAGGTGGGCGACGTGGTCCGCGGCAAAGTGTCCGGGTTGACCTCCTATGGCGCGTTCGTCAACCTGGGCGGGGCCGACGGTCTGATCCACATCTCCGAGCTGTCCTGGGACCGGATCGGCAGCGTGGCCGACGTCCTCCAGGTGGGCCAGGAGGTCCGGGTCAAGGTCATCAAGCTGGACCCCGAGCAGGCCCGCATCTCGCTCAGCATGCGGCAGCTCTCCGAGGATCCCTGGGAGCAGGTCACCACCCGCTTCCGGCCGGGCGCGATCGTCGAAGGCGAGGTCACCAAGATCAAGAAATATGGCGCGTTCCTCCAGCTGGGAGACGGTGTGGAGGGCCTGCTGCACATCTCCGAGCTCAGCTGGGACCACGTGGAGCGGGTCGAGGACGTGGTCCAGGTGGGCCAGCCCCTGCGGGTCAAAGTGCTGCAGGCCGACGAGACGCGTCGCCGGATCAGCCTGTCGTTGAAGCAGGTTGAGGAGCCTCGTGAGGGAGGCCAGGAACCGGAGCCGGTGGCGGCCAGTTACCCGCAGCCCGAGCCCGAGCCGGCACCGGTCGTGGAGCGGGAGCCAGCCTATGCCGAGGTGAGCGCGTCACCCCAGGGCTGACCTAGGCAGACTTAACCTTTCCTAATCCCGTGAGCACGTGGGCCCCCCGCGCATTACAATGCCGGAAACGTGGGTGTTTGGACCTGCCTCGCAAGTGGTACTAATTGCAGGAAGAATCCGGGTATCGTAGTAGTTGTAAGGTCTAGGGAGATTCTGGTTGTACCCATTTGAGCGGTTCACGGAGCGGGCCAAGAAGGTCCTGACGCTGGCCCAGGAAGAGGCCGAGCGGTCGCATCACTCATACATCGGCACCGAGCACCTCTTGCTCGGCCTGTTGCGCGAGGGTGAAGGCCTGGCCGCCAAGGTGTTGAACAACCTTGGGGTGGAGATCAGCAAGGTCCGCGCCACCATCGAGTCGGTGCTGGGTCGCAACGAGCGCATCATCATCCAGCAGATCATCCCGACTTCGCGGGTGAAGAAGGTCATCGAGATCTCCTTCGAGGAAGCGCGCCGGATGGGCAACAACTACGTGGGCACCGAGCACCTGCTCCTGGGCCTGCTCATCGAGGGCGAGGGCATCGCCGCCCATGTGCTCGAAGACCTGGGGGCGAACCTCGAGAAAGTGCGCGGCGAAATCGACCGCTTGCTGCACGAGAGCGGGCTCGAGGAAGAGGCCGCCACGGCGAAGAAGCCATCCAAGACTCCGCTGCTCGACCAGTTCTGCCGGGACCTGACGGACCTGGCCACCAAGAACGCGCTGGATCCGGTCATCGGCCGCGAGAGCGAGATCGAGCGCGTGGTCCAGATCCTGAGCCGGCGGACCAAGAACAACCCGGCCCTGATCGGTGAGCCCGGGGTGGGCAAGACCGCCATTGCCGAGGGGCTGGCGCAGCAGATCGTGCTGGGCAACATCCCCGAGTCGCTGCGCGGTAAGCGCGTGCTGACGCTGGACATGGGCGCCCTGGTGGCCGGCACCAAGTACCGCGGCGAATTCGAGGAGCGGCTGAAGAAGATCCTGGACGAGATCCGCTCCAGTCGGGAGGTCGTGCTCTTCATCGACGAGCTACACACCCTGGTCGGCGCCGGCGCCGCCGAGGGCGCCATCGACGCCGCCAACATCCTCAAGCCGGCCCTGGCCCGCGGCGAGATCCAGTGCATCGGCGCCACGACGCTCAACGAGTACCGCAAGTACATCGAGAAGGACGCCGCCCTGGAGCGCCGCTTCCAGCCGGTCTTCGTCGACGAGCCGTCGCTGGTGGAGACGATCTCGATTCTGCACGGCGTCAAGAGCCTGTACGAGAAGCACCACCGGGTGAAGGTCACCGACAAGGCGATCAAGGCCGCGGCCGAGCTGTCGGTCCGCTATGTCGCCGACCGCTCGCTGCCGGACAAGGCCATCGACCTGATGGACGAGGCCTCGGCGCGGGTGCGCATGAAGCTGACCACCACGCCCCCTGACCTGAAGACCATGCAGAAGGAGATCCGCGAGCTCCAGGTCAAGAAGGAAGAGGCCATCGCCAACCAGGACTACGAGACGGCCGCCTCCTACCGCGACAAGGAGAAGAAGCTCAAGGACCGCTACGTCAAGGAAGAGATGGAGTGGCGCGACAAACTGGGCGCCACCGTCCCCGAAGTCAGTGAGGAGCACATCGCCGAGATCGTCAGCGCCTGGACGGGCGTACCCGTGTCGCGCCTGGTGGAAGAGGAATCCAGCCGCCTGATGCGGATGGAGGAGGAGATCCACGCCCGCCTGATCGGCCAGGACGACGCGGTCAAGGTCGTCTCCCAGGCGGTGCGTCGCGCCCGCGCCGGGCTGAAGGATTCCAAGCGTCCCATCGGGTCGTTCATCTTCCTCGGTCCGACCGGGGTAGGCAAGACCGAGCTGGCTCGCCAGCTGGCGCGCTTCCTCTTCGACAACGAGGATGCCATCGTGCGCCTGGACATGTCGGAGTTCATGGAGCGGCACACCACGGCCCGCCTGGTCGGGTCACCGCCCGGCTACGTCGGCTACGACGAGGGCGGCCAGCTGACCGAGGCCATCCGGCGCCGGCCGTACTCGGTGGTCCTCTTCGATGAGATCGAGAAGGCGCACCCCGAAGTCTTCAACATGCTGCTCCAGATCCTGGAGGACGGTCGCCTGGCCGATGCCAAGGGCAAGCAGGTCAACTTCGCCAACACCATCGTGATCATGACCTCCAACATCGGTGTGTCGAACCTGCAGCAGGCCACCACCTCGCTCGGCTTCCAGCCGTCCATGCCGCTTGGCACCACGCAGGAAGAGAAAGAGCACGGCAAGATGCGCGAGAAGATCATGGAAGACCTCAAGAAGACCTTCCGGCCGGAGTTCCTCAACCGGGTGGACGCGGTCGTGGTCTTCAAGGCGCTGTCGCCCGAGGAGATGCGCCACATCGTGGACATCCTGGTCCAGAAGGTGGCCGTGCGTCTTGAGGAGCACGAGATGAAGCTCGAGGTGTCGATGGAGGCCAAGGATTACCTGGCCAAAGAGGGTTACGACAAGCTCTACGGAGCCCGCCCGCTGCGCCGGGTCATCCAGCGCCAGATCGAGGACCCGCTCTCGGAAACGCTGCTCTCCACCAAGTTCAGTGCCGGCGATTCGATCCTGGTGGAGCTGGCCGACGGGGTGCTCAAGCTGACCCCCATGCGCAAGGAGCGGGAGCCCAAGGCCGAAAAGCCCGAGAAGCCGGAGAAACCTCCCAAAGAACCCGTCGCCGGGAAAGGCAAGGGCGAGAGCTAAACAGCTCTTTGTTCCACTCTCCCTCCCACTTTTTCCTCACCCCGTGCTGGGCGTATGCTGCCTGCTGAACTCGCTGAGGAGCAACTGGGCCTGGAGCCGAGGAGGAAAGCAGTGGCGGTCTACGGTGCGGTCTCGCAGTTGCAGCCGTCGCGGATCTGGGAGGGCGTCCTCGCCCGCGCGGTCCACGCCGATAGGGTGACCATCGGATTCGTCGACATCGACCCGGGCGTGCAGGTTCCCCTCCATCAACACGAGAACGAGCAGGTCGGCTTCGTGCTGCGGGGATCTGTGACCATGGTCATCGGCGGTCAATCGCGCGAGCTGCGCGTGGGCGAGACATATCAGATCGCCAGTCAGGTTCCCCATTCGGCGAAGGCTGGCCCGGACGGCGTGTCGGTAGTCGACGTCTTCGCGCCGGTCCGCGAGGATTGGAAGGGAGTGTCCATGCTGGAGCCATTTCCCGGACGCTGGCCCGAGCGGTCGCCTTCGGCTTGATCTAGAAAAGGCCGCCGTACTCCCCACCGTCCACGGCAAGGGTGGTTCCGGTGATGAAGCTCGCGCCGTCGCCGGCCAGGAACACGACCGCCGCCGCCAGCTCTTCGGGGCGTCCGTACCGGCCCAGCGGAATGGTGCGGATACTCCGCGCTCTGACCTCTTCGACATCAACTCCGAGCGTGGTCGCCTGGTGCCGGTTCTCTTCGACAATCCGGTCCGTCTCAAAACGGCCGGTCAGGATGGAATTCACGCGGACCTCGGGGGCCGCCTCCTTCGCCAGCGTCTTGCCCATGGCCACCACCGCTGGCCGCAGGGCGTTCGAGAGCACCAGGTAGTCCACCGGCTGATGGGCAGCGATCGAGGTGAGGTTGACGATAGCGCCTCGAGCGCGCCGCAGCGCGGGGAGGGACGCGCGAGTCATGCGCACCGCGCTCATCAACACCAGGTTGAAGGCGTCCGTCCATGCCCGGTCGTCCAGGTCGGCAACGGTGCCAAAAGTCGGCCCTCGGGTGTTGTTGACGAGCACGTCGAGGCCACCCAGCGTCGTGGTCGCCCATTCAACGAGGTCCCGGCACTGGTCTGCTTGACTGACATCGGCGGCCCGGGCCACCACGTCCTGGCCTTCGTCGCGCAGGGTCTGGGCCGCGGCCTGGATCCGCTTCTCGTCGCTCGAAGAGATGACCACGCGACAACCCTCGGCGGCGAGGGCGCGGGCTGTGGCGAACCCAAGACCCCGGCTGGCTGCGGTCACGAGCGCGCGCCGTCCGCGCAGGCCGGTGTCCACTCCGCAATCCTAGGGAGATACGCGGGCCGCCGTCTGGAAGGGACCCTGATTGGGGAAAACCTGCATCGGGTAGACTGAGGTCATCGCTCAGTTCACCATCGCCTGGGAGCAAACCCAACCGGTCAGGCTCGATAGCACCGGGAAGTTGGCGTTCGAAAAGCAGGCGGCCCGGGCCGGTGTCTACCGCTTTCGGCTCCAAGACGCCGCCGGGGTGACGGGGGCAACCTTTACCGGCGAGGCCGAGAACCTGCGCCAGCGGATGGCCCACTACCGCCGACCCGGTGCGGCGCAGCTGGCCACCCAGCGCATCAGCGAGACCATCCGCTCCTTCCTCGCCACGGCCGGCGCCTCCGTGGTGCTGGACGTGGTCGCCTCTGCTCGGAGCGCTGGGTCCAGCATTGACCTGACCTCAGCGCCACACCGCCGGTTGCTGGAGCGCGCCCTGATCTCCGCCTGCCGGGGGAACTCGCTCAACCTCTAGACTCTCGCTATCCCCTTGCATCGCGGGACAAGGCTCCCTCCCCCTTGCGGGGAGGGTTGGGGTGGGGGTGTCTCAGCAATTCGGAGCCCTCTCCGTGTTGGGAGTTAAGCGTCTTGACATCGCCGACCGCCGGTTCATACTCGGGCCGAGCAGAATCGGCGTAGGAGCCCTGGAGGGCTCAGGGAGGGACCATGGAAACCGCCCGCACCAGGTTAACGGCCGCAGAAAAGACCGCGCGGTTACGAGAAGGATACGCAGCGTTCAACCGCGGCGATGTGAACGCCGTGCTGGACCTGCAGACGGACGACTGCGTCTGGCACTTTCGGGGCAGCACCAAATATGCCGGGGACTTCAAGGGAAAGGAGAAGATCCTCGGGATGCTGTCTCAGATCCCGCAGGACTTCGAGGAGTTCAAGCTCGATGTCCATGACATCCTGGCGAACGACGAGCACGCGGCGGTCTTGGTCACCAGCCGCAGTCGCCGCAAGGGCAAGACCTACGAAGACAACGCCGTGCACGTGCACCACGTCAACGACGAGGGCAAGACCACGGAGCTCTGGTTTGCCACCGACACCGAGCAGCTGAAGGAGGCCCTCCAGAGCTAACCCCGGCGGAGACAGCCTGAGCCCGAATCCACCGAGTCGAACTTGCATCTCGGGCGCGGATGCGGCCTGAGCCCGAGGCCGCCGGAACAAACTCGCATCTTGGGCGCGGATGCGGCCGATCCGGGCGTCGTCTCCTGCGCGCACTCGGTCACGCACCGACGGGTGCGCTCCCTCGCGTGCTCGTCGCCTCCTGCGGCTCGGCACGCCCCGCATCCCAATCTGCTTCGTTCGTCCGACGGCCCCGGGCTCCGGGCGTCGTCTCCTGCGCGCGGTCGGTCACGCACCGACGGGTGCGCTCCCTCCCGTGCTCGTCGCCTCCTTCGGCTCGGCACGCCCCGCATCCCGATCTGCGTCGTCCGATCGGTGGATCCGGGCTCAGAAAGGTTTGGCGCGGACAGGCCGTTGTACCCGCGTGGCCGTCTGCAAGCGCTGCGGGTCCGTCATGCCCGTCGGCCAGAAAATCTGCGATATGTGCGGCGGGCCCCCGGCCACCGCGGCGGCTAAGTGGCAGGCGCCGCTGGAGGCCGCGCCGGTCCAGCTCGCCTCCAGCGCGGCTGGCTGGTCCCAGCCCCAGGCCCCCCCGCCCCAGGCGGCTGACCATGGCATCGCGGTTCCGTCCTACGTCACCGTAGGCAGCCTGCGGGCTCCCTTGTGGATGCGGGCCATCGCGCTCTTGATCGACGGCGCGGTGGTCGGGATCCCCTCCTACGCGCTGTCCGTGGTCGTCCTGCAGCAGCAGGGGGTTGGCCCCCGTTATGCAATCGGGGTGCTGCTCAACCTCATCTACTTCGTCTACTTCTGGAGCGGCCCCGAAAAGGGGCAGACCCTGGGCATGAGCCTGTTCAACCTCCATGTAGTCAAGATCGACGGCTCATACCTGGACGTCAGCCGCGCGTTCATTCGTTACATCGGCTTCTTTATCTCCCAGTCCGCCTTCGGTCTGGGGCTGCTCTGGGCGGCGTTCGACGCGAATAAGCAAGGCTGGCACGACAAGATCGCGGGCACCTACGTCATCCGCGCCGCCAACTAGCCTGAGCCAGCGCGCTGCCCCACCCCGAAGCCTACGTTTGTTGGCAGCCATTCCCTCAGGGTAGGGCTAAGAGGCAACCGACCCCGGAGGCGAGTCCGGTCGCAGCCGGTCGCGCCGCAAGCGCAGCCGGGCTACGTGTGCCTCGACATCGTCTGGCAGCGCAATGCCCGACCGACTCGCCAGCCACCGGTACAGCATTACCTCTAACTCAGGGTCGGGCACCGGCTTGCCCGTTCGTGCCGCAAAGATACACGCGAGCTGGTGCGCTTTGTTGACGGCATGTTGGCTTGGCATGGTGAGCAGGCTCTGAGCTTCGGGACTCGCGATGATGGCACCGTACGTCATCACCGCCTTATTCCACCGCGGGTTCCAGAACGGCTGGTGCATGGCAGCCTGCCGATGCGCCAGCGTGACCATGATATGGCCGTTCAGGTATCCGCCGAGGTACAGATGGATGTCGTCCCTCTCGGTCGGCGCGGCCGGCGGGGCAGCAAACAGTCTCCTGGCCAGCCCCCAGGAACCCGCTCCGAGCCCATCAGCCCCGTCCAGGATTCCTGAGTACATCCCGGCATAGACGAGATGGTCTCGGGAGCCGGCGGGCGCCGATCGGGACCGGTCCAGCGCCGCTCGGGCAGACTGGCCAATCCAGACGGTCAGCCACCGCTCCGCCAGCACCCTGAAGACGGCAGCCCGGACACCCACCCCGTACGTCAACTACCCGGTCGATCGGATCTTTCAGTCCGGCGGGTCAAACACGTTGAAACCCATCGGGTCCTCGCACGTTCTTAAGGACATGCGAGGACTCCGAGCCGGCCTAACCTGCCTGGCCATCATTCAGCCGAATCTCGGCGCGCGGGCCCACGAAAGCGCTCCACTCGATGCCGGCAGCGGGGGCCATCGTCGCCCTGGGTCAGAGCGCTCTCCAAAGGAATAAGCGCGACTCCAGCGCGGGATCGGAATCCAACCCGAACTCCCGCAACCGTCCTCGGATCCGTGAGCGTGCCGCCCCTGGGGAAGTACCCGCGGCCTCCGCGTATGCTTCGGGCCAGAAGCGCTCGCCCAGGTCCCACACATACGCATAGGTGCCCCGGGTCCGGCCGGCCAGATCGACCTTGCAGATCACGAACCGCCGCTGCAGCTCCACCAGGGCCCGGTCGAACCCGTCGCTGCCGGCGATCCGGCGCAGCTCTCCAGACGACGCCCGCCCGTTGCTGCGCAGGTGCTCGAAGATGACGTGGGCGTTGCGCGGCAGCCGGCCTTCGGCGTAGAGTCTCGACGGGTCCCGCTCCACCTGCAGGCCGCGGCCGCCCACCGCCGCCACGAAGTCCGGCAGGAAGTCGGGCGTGATGAAGCTGGGCTGCCCCTTGATGATCTTGCCGTAGTGGGCTTTCCGCTGCATATGGACGTCGTCCTTCCAGCCCCAGGTCACGTCCATCACCGTCCAGGCGGTCCGGCCCATCGCCTCTGCGACGTTGGGAAAGTCCAGCCCATCGACCGGTGCCCAAGTGCAGAAGCCGATGGCCCGCACGAAGGCGGTGGCATCAGCCGGCGTCCGCACCGGTCGCCGCCACAGGCGATGCCAGCCTGCCTGGGTGGCCCGCTTACGCTCCGCCAACGATGGTGACCAGCGTGTCGGGCAATCCAAAGAGGAAGCGCAGGCCAGGGCCGCTCAGCTCGAAGCTCCCGCCGCTGCCGCGCACCCGCACCCCAAGAACCCGGCCCGAGGGACCCATCTGCAGCACATCCATTCCCACGATGATGTCGCCCAGGTCCTCGCCGTCGTCTCGCATGATTTGGGCCGCGGCGGCCGGGGTGAAGGGTCCAATCTCCCAGGCGGGGGAGCGGTCGAGCGGATCCGAGATCCCGCGCAGATAGCTGTAGTAGGCCGCCGGCACCAGCCCATGATTCCACCGGATGAACCCATACTCGCTGTTCTCGGTGTGACCGCCCCCGGAGGCCATGTAGAGGGCATCGATGAGGTGCCCGCCGCTGGTGAGGACCTGGCCGCGCGTCGAATCCACGGCGTCGCTACTGGCGGCGCGCTCCTCGCCCAGGCCGCCGTACGCCTGATCGTAGGTCGTACCCTCCAGGTCGAACTCGCCTGGTCCGGCGAGCAGGATCTTGCGTAGGGCGTAGGTGCGCGCCGCCACGGCCTGCGCCTTCAGCGCCTCGGCGCCCCATGAGAACGGCATCTCGGCGGGGACCACGTCCTTCAGGTAGTCCTCCAGGGGCAGCGTGTTGACCAGCATCACGCTGGCGCCTGCCCTGGGGATGATCGTCAGCGTCCCGCCGTAGCGTCGCTCCTCGCTGCCCCGGCGAAAGTCGCTGTCCAGCGATTCCAGCAGATTGGTTCGTAATCCCGCCGGTCCGCCCGCGCGTACGGTCAGCGGCCGGGTGATCGTGAACGGCTGGCCGCGACTGCCATCCGGTCGCTGCACCAGCACGATCGCCCGGCCTGCTGGATTGGACCCGAACACCAGGAAACCGCCGGTCTCGACGCTGAGCGTCGTGCCGTCCACCGTTGCCGGCCCGGCGATCTCCTGGAACGGGCCGTACAGCCGGGGCCATGGGCGCGCCAGGTTGATGGCGTAGTGCGTCAGCCCCACCCGCACCGCACGGCTGGTGTCCCGCGCATCGATACTGACGCCCTGGTAGTACGCTTGCAGGATGCTGCGGTAGTCCTGGCCGGCCTGGCCCCGTCCGCGGGCGCCCCACTGGCTCATCCCCAGGCCGTGTCCGTTGCCCCGTCCCGAAAACAGGAAGCCCGAGAGGTGAAACGGTACCGGATCACCGAGAGCGAGCTGGGTCCCGTGCGTGGTGAGGGTGACCGCCAGGGTGAAGTCCCCGACCGCTACTGGCGTCAGGGTGACAAGTGCCAGCGTGGTCTCGCCGCCGGCCGAGACGCTCAGGCCCAGCGGCCGCGTCTCTTCGAGCGCTGTTTGTCCACCGCGCAGCCATCGGACTCGCAGCGTGTCCTGCGGACTCCAGGCACTGGCGGAATCGTTGACTACGTCCAGGGTGAGCCTCACCACACCGCCAATCGGGGGCTGCTGCGGCAGCACCGAGCTGGAAGGCACGGTGACGGCCGACGCGGCCCGCACCGGCGCCCCGCCCAGGGCGGCGGCCAGGATCACGGAGACCACCACGACGCTGGCCGGCCGCCGCTTCAGACGCACCTTGCTATTCTCGCGAAATGCCCTCTGCTGACAGGCTCGCCTGCCTGTTGCTGGTAGGCCTGCTCTCGTCCTGTACGGTGCACATCGGGCCGCAGCCCACGCCCCATTCCACGGCATCGCCTACGCCGCCCGCGACCATCAGCCTCCGCTTGCTGGAGGCCGATGACGTCCAGACTCTCGATCCAGCTTTGATCGACGACCCGATCTCGATGGCCGTCGGAGGCGAGCTCTTCGAAGGCCTGACCAGGCTGGACGCGCAGCTCCGGCCAGGACCGGGCTTGGCCAGCAGCTGGGACATCACCGATGCCGGTCGCACGTACACGTTTCATTTGCGCCCTGCCACCTACCAGTCTGGTGCCCAGGTCCAGGCCCCGGATGCGCTCACCAACTGGACGCGGGCCCTGGACCCCAGGACCGCCAGCCCGCTGACGGCCTTCTTCGCCCCGCTGGGGGCCCGCCACGCCGGCGAATCGCTGAGTGGCGTGGACGCGGTCGACCCGCATACGCTGCGCGTTCACCTGGCCGTGCCGAACAGCGAGCTGCTGACCCTGCTAGCCCTACCACCGTTTTGGCTGTACGACCCAAAGGCCGTCGGCCCGCATTTCGGCGATGCCGTCGCCTCCGCCGGCAGCGGCCCCTACGCACTCGACCGGTGGGACCGCGGCCGCAGCCTGTCCCTGCATACCTGGTCGGGCTACTGGCAGCCGGCGCCCAAGGTGCGCTCGGTCAGTGTAGACGTCGTGCCCGACCCGGCGATACGGCTCCAAAAGTTCCAGGACGGAGCCGCCGACATCATCCACGGTCTGACGGGGGTCCTGCTGCTGGGGTGGGCCAGCGATCCGGCGCGGCTGGCCGCGCTGCACAAAGTGCCCACCGGGATGACCGCCTGGCTGGGGTTCAACACGGTTGCTGGCCAGCACTACGGACTGGCCGAGCGTCAGGCGCTGGCTCAGGCCATCGACCGCGGGCGACTGACTGACCTGGCCCTATTCGGGTCGTTGCTCGGCGTGCCCGCCACCGACCTGCTACCGCCCGGGATTCCCGGGCATGTCGACCGCTCGCTGCCCGGCTACGACCCGGCCGCAGCGCGGCGGGTTCTGGACGCCGCCGCCTTCCCCAACACCCTCGACCTGTATCTCTCAGGCGGGCAGACCGCCGGTCGAGTGGGCCGTGACTTGCAAGATCAGCTCGCCGGCGCGACCGGACGGACGGTGACCCTGCACGCCAGCGGCGACTTCTCGTCGCAGGCGTCTCTGGATAGGCTTCCCTTCTTCATCGACGCCTGGACGGCGGACGTGCCGCATCCGGCCGACGTGCTGGAGAACGTGCTTCGTCGCAATGCCCAGTTCAACAATCTGCAACTGCAGGATGCCCAGATCGAGGCGGCCCTCGACCAGGGGCTGGGCGCCCCCACCTTCGACGATGGGATCCGCGGCTACCAGGCGGCCGACGGCCTCGCCGTCGACCAGGTCCGCGTCATTCCGCTCTACAGTGGGGTGGAGCCGTACCTGGTCCGATCCGGCCTGCAGGTGCCATTCATGGGCAGTGTGCTGCCCTATCGCTGGGAAGACATCCACAGCTAGATCTCCCTCCCCCCGCGGGAGGCCTCATTTCTCCCTCCCCCCTGTGGGGAGGGTTGGGTGGGGGTATCCCTGCAATCACGTCCAGCCAAAGGGTGGCTAACCCCTACCATCTGACCATGGGCGACCGTTCCTCACACCGCGCTCGGGTTCTTCGCTACGGCGATCAGGCCGAGCGTCGCGACGATCAGCTGGCGGCAGAAGAGCCGCTCGAGCTCCGGCTCGCCGGCGAGCCGCTGACGGTGATGATGCGGACCCCGGGGCATGACCGCGAGCTGGCGCTGGGCTTCTGTTACGGCGAAGGCATCATCCGCACCGCCACGGATGTGACCAACCTCGCGGTGGTGCCGAATGGCGAGCACCCGGAGCTCGAGAATGTCCTCGACCTGCAGCTCGCCTCCACCGCCCCGGGGCGCGACGCGCGCTGGCAGCGCCAGTTCTTCGCGGCGTCCAGTTGTGGGCTCTGCGGCGTCAGTAGCATCGAGGCCATCCACAGCCAGGCGCCGCCGCTTCCAGACGATGACCTGCGGATCGCCCCAGAAGTCCTCTTCACGCTGGACGAGCGGCTGCGCGCCGAACAGGCGGTCTTCGCCCGCACCGGCGGGTTGCATGCGGCGGGTCTCTTCACCGAAACCGGCGACCTACTGGTGGTGCGGGAGGACGTCGGCCGCCACAATGCCGTCGACAAGGTCATCGGGTACGCGCTGGAGGGAGGCCTGGTTCCGCTGTCGCGGTCCATCTTGATGGTGAGCGGCCGCACGTCCTTCGAGATCGTGCAGAAGGCACTGGTGGCGCGCATCCCCGTGCTGGTGGCGGTGTCTGCTCCCTCGAGCCTTGCTCGCGATCTCGCCCAGGCGTCCAACCAGACGCTGGTTGGCTTCCTGCGCGGGCGCAGCCTCAATGTGTACTCGGGCAACCGGCGGGTTGGGGCGGAAGCGCCTGGCTCCGGCTAGGATTTCCGGCCTGTAACGTTTCTGGCCCGCGGCCCGTTTGCTGGTGAGGACGATCGGTCCTGGGCAGGTCGCTGGACCCGAGCGGTGCTCTCGTAGACGTCCAGCTGGATCGATCGTCCCTCTTCCCCCGGGGGGCCGCTACGGCGGCCCCTTGCCTTTGACGGCGCCGGCGCTGGCTACCTGGATGATCGAACTAAGTCGGGCGGCAGCACGCGCTTGCCGGCATCGGTCATCAGCCCCTCCGCAAGCAGCCGGGCGACCCGCTCCCGGTTGGAGGCCGACCAGTTGCTACCCGGGCGCCGGGGCGTGAAGCGGGCCGCGTACCTGGCCTCGTCCAGCCCCTTGGTTTGGCCGTCTACCCAGCCGAAGCAGAGGGCCTCCTCGACCGACTCGTCGTAGCTGATCCCCGTCCTTCCGGAACCCTTTTTGTAATACACGAGCCAGATTTCCCGACGGTCGGCATGATGCCGGCTGAGCCAGGCTCGCCACTGCGCTCGAGATCGTGCTTGGAGCGTCTGCCCTACATCCATGTGCCTAGTTGAGACCTTTGAGACTTTGCCCCTCGGAAGGCCGCTGCCGTAGGCTCAAAGAAGGCCTGAAAGCATTTGGTCCATCAGCCATTACATATAGCAGTGGCTGGCGTAGCGACCGGTGTTGGGACACAATAGGGAATGCGCGGCCACGAGGCATCAAGATGAGCGAAGCTGCCGGACCCGCCGAGCCGACCGCCGGGGAGCCGCTCCCCGCCCCCGCCGCTGAGCCCGCGGCGATCTCTTCTGTGGAGCCGATCGCTTCCCCTCCGGCTGCTCCCATCGTCTACGTCGGTGGCCAGCCTGAGGCTGCCCGCCCGACCCTCCCCCGCGGGATCGTGGCCGCGATTGTTGCCGGAATCTTCCTGCTGGTGGCGGTCGGGGGCAGCGGCCTCTGGCTCCTGAACACGACCCGGCAGGTCAGTTTCCGGCCGGCTTCCGGCAGCACGGCCGAACCTGCTGTCACCAAGGCCTTCGTCGACGCCCTGCATCGTGGCGATCCTGCCGGCATGCGGGCCCAGGTGACCAAGGCATGCCTCGCCGACCAGAGCTCATCGCTGTGCTTTGGCCCGGAGGCCGATAGCCGCTTCCAGCAGTCAATGGCCCACCGCAAGGTGGACCTGACCTTCCTGCGCCGCTACGACGGCAAGCTGGGCACGGTCGTGCTGTATGACC
>DASPZT010000212.1:0-3428 GCA_035636135.1 Candidatus Limnocylindria bacterium
CCCCTGGGAACCGTTCGCGAATCAGGCCCGCGGAGCCGTCGGAGGACGCGTTGTCGATGAGCAGGATCTCGTCCGCCGGCCGGCTCTGGGTCAGCAACGATCCGAGGCATTCTTCGAGGTGGGCGCGCCCGTTGTAGGTGACGGTGACGACGCTGACGCGGAGTCGGTCAGCCGTCAGGATTCGGCGCGGGGTGTCTTCGACGCCTCCGGAACCTCCGCCAGCGCCAGATCTCGTACCAGGCGCTCGACCTGCCGGCGCAGCCGCTGCACCGTCACATAGTTCTGATAGGTCACGGCGCCCAGGACCAGCATGCCGACCACCACCACCAGGTCCAGCAGGCGGGCCACCCGGAAGGTGCGGGCCAGCGGTTGGAACAGCCCGGGAGCCAGGCTGACCACCACCAGCCCCGCCCAGATGATCTCCCAGAAGACAAAGCCGCCGAGCCCGAAGTGCCGCCGCCGGAAGCCGACGTAGCTGAGGTACGCCATCGCCAGGGCGAAGGCAAAGGCGAGCAGCTGGACTGCCGGCGGCATCAGGCGCCGAGCCGCCAGCCCACGAGCTTCCGAAAGATCCTCACACCGTCACCGATCCCGGTGCCCTTGTAGCGGTCGAGGTAGATGGTGCGGATGGGGATGGTGTCCCACTGGATCCCGTGGCGGTTGGCCCGCACCAGCATCTCGCTGGCGAAGGCGTAGTCGGTGGATTCCCAGCAGATGGACGGCCAGGCCCAGGCCCAGAAAGCGCGGTACGCGCATTGGGTGTCCGGGTTGGCGATCCCGAACAGCGCCCGGGTGACCCGCGAGAGGAAGCGGTTGCCAAAGATGAACAGCCACGGCATCGGCCGATGGAACGCCCGGACTCCGGTGACCGCATCCGCCCCCCGCAGCAAGGTGTCGATGAGGCGGGGCAGGTCCTCGGGTGGATGCTGGCCATCGGCATCCATGTGCACCACGATGTCGGCCCCCAGCTTCAGCGCGGCTTCGGTGCCGGTCCGGAGAGCCGCGCCGGCGCCCAGGTTGACGCGGTGGCGCACCACGATCGCGCCTGCCTCGCGGGCCACCACGGCCGTCGCGTCGGTTGACCCGTCATCCACCACGATCACGCGACGCTCCCCGACCTCGGGAAGCAACCAGGGGATCGCGGTCAGGACACCACGCAGGCGCGGGGCTTCATGGTAGGCGGGGATCACGATCGCGATCAGGTATGGCATCGGTGGGCGCCAACTCCCGGGCCATTATAGGTGAGCCCTCCAGATCGCCTCGATCGATGCCGATCAGCAACAGCAGCGCCAGCCCGAGGATCAAGAACAGCGTGACCAGAACCAGGTCAACCGGGAGCGGAAGCCATGGAGGGGCGAGCGAGGCGACCCGGTCGGCATACAGCTGGGCCTTCAGCACGGCGGGCCCCCAGGCGCCATACAGGGTCTGGAGCGCGAGCGTGGTGTCTGGTTGCTGCAGCATCGACGGCCGGCCAGTGTCCGCAGTGGGATACGCGGCCAGGTTCAGGTCGGAACTACCCTGGTCCCAGCGCTCCACCGCCACCAGGACTCCGGCGCTGCTCGTGCCTCCATCGACGTGGACGGTGATAAAGTCGAGCACTTTGGTCGGCGCCAGCCGGATTCGTGAGTCTGCGAGGCTCCGCCCCTCGGCATCCAACAGCAAGACCCTGATCTCGGCCGAACGGGTTCCTTGTAACTGGTATGGGATCGCGACCCCGGAGAAGTGATCCTGTTGTAGCGGCATCGGCTGCCGGAGCAGCTGGCCACTATGAAGGAGGAGTGGCTGCAGGTGCCGGTAGTCGATCTCGTCCCGACCACGCGCGGCGGTGACCGGGCGAGCCAGGGCCCACACCAGGATCCCCAGCAGGGCCAGCGCCTCGACCGCGACGATGACACGGCAGCGGGTCATCCGAACAGCGTCTCCAGGAGGACCATCAGGCTGAAGACGTTCAGCGCCAGCGCGGCGAGCGCGACGGCGGCGGCCCCGGCCCGTTCACACCCGCGCGGCAATAGCGCAACGAGTCCACCAACGATCACCACCGCAACCGCCGGAAGCAGCTCGAGAAATGATCGGCCCTGCAGGATAAGCGCGCCCGATTTCCGAAACAGGAGCGCTTCGAGGCCAATCAGGAGTGCGCCGACCACCAGCACGCTGAGCAAGGCCGACACCATGACGATCACCTGCGGCCGGTGACTCAGGGCGGCGCGGATCACGCCGGCGAGGGCCAGCAGGTAGACGGCAAAGATCACGGTAAAGGTCGGTGGTGGCAGGGCGGCCGAGACCCACACAAAGTGACCCCAGGCGCTCACCACCAATAGCCAGTAGAGATGAGTGAACTGGTCATGGATCAACTCGTGGACATAGCCGCGAAGTCCATAGGTGCCCGTTACCGGCTGGGCCACCTGGGGGACGGCCTGGCCCTGGAGGATCAGGTTGCCGACGATGCCCAGCACCACCACTCCGCCGAGCAGCGCCGCGAAGAGCCCGGCTCGGAGGAGGAGGGATGGCCACGCGTGCTCGCGGCGAGTCAGCCAGAGCGGGATGAGGACGAGCGGAGCCAGGAAAGCTCCCTGGGGCTTGGCCAGGTAGGCGAGGCCCACCAGCGCTGCCATCCAGACCGTGTCTCGCCAGCCCATCCCGCGCCGCAGCGCTCGAAAGAAGCGCCAGAAGAAGGCCGCGCCGGCCGCGATCAGCAAGGCATCGTTGTTCACGATGGCGAACTGCTGGGAAGCCATCGGTTGTAGCGTGGCGACGACCGCCGTGGCCGCGGCCAGCACCCGGCGGCGGTCAAATGCCCAGAAGCCGGCCAGGTAGGCGAACCCCGCGGCCGCCACCCCGAGCAGGACGCTCAGTAACCGAACCGCCTGCAGGCGCGTCTCCACCGGCGCGTCTTTGACCAGGTCGTAGAACGGGACGCCGGCTGCGTAGTACAGCGGCGAGTACCCGGCGCTCGAGCTGGTCGCCACCTCGGGGCGTTGCGACGCCGGCGTGTCGGGCTGGTTGCAGCGAACAGGGTCCGGCCCAAAGGGTGGCTCCGCGAAGAAGGGTCCATTCAGCCGAAACCCCATGTTGTGTTCGGAGCACTGGATGTCGGCCGGCACGTCGCGTCCGTCGTCGCGAGGGGCGGCGAAGTGGGGCACCCGGCCTTCGACCGCCAGCATCTGGACGTAGGCGAAGTGCGAAGGCTCATCCGGTCCGTACCAGGGCGGCAGCGCCAGGGTCCAGACCAGGCCCTTGATCAACGCCAGCGCTAGGATGGCGGCCGGCAGCGCCCCTCCCCAACCGCTCCCCCAAGGGGAGGGGACCTTAAGAGTGGGGACGTTAAGAGCGATGCGGGATGGCCACGATGACAAATTGGTAGGCAAAGAATGAAGGCCGCAGGCGGGCGACGGCATGGGCCAGCCGGGAGACCGCCACCGGGGGGTTGA
>DASPZT010000213.1:0-19897 GCA_035636135.1 Candidatus Limnocylindria bacterium
CGATCAGAAGGGCGATGCCCGCGACTGGGACTGGCAAAACGTGGCTACCGTCGTCACGCCCATCTACTTCCGCCTGTTGGGGGTCATACCCTCGACCTCGGATCAATGCCATTCGGAATTCAAATATAAAACCGACGGCGAGCGGGGAAATTGCCCCTGCTCGCCTCCTGTTTACCCAGTCGGAGCCTGCGCTGTCACGTGCTAGCTACAGGCGTCCCACCACACGGTAAACGTCTAGCGCGCCGCTAAGCGGATCCACAAAACAGGCCGCGGGGCCCTCGGCACAGGTCGATACGGCTACTCGGGGGGGAAACAATGACCTATGGATTCGGCGAGGCGCCCCACGCTTTCGTGGTGCTCAAGCCCGGCGCATCGGCGACTGAGGACGAGATCCGGGAGTCCGCCGGAGCCGCTTAGCCCACTTCAAGGTGCCGCAGTGGGTCAGCTTCGTCACGGAACTCCCGAAGACGGCGACCGGAAAGATCCAGAAGTTCGTGCTGCGCAAGGGCGCGCCGGCGATTGTCCGCCAGTAGCCGATGATCTCCCTCCCCCTCCAGGGGAAGGGTCAGCGTGGGGGTGCTTGAACTACCGGAAACCACGCGCACGCGCCGGGCGTATGCTGGGCCCGGAAGCAACGTCGTTCGAATTGACCACACGGGGAGGGATCAGCATGCCAACCGTGAGAGCGGGCGACATTAACGTCTATTACGAGACCACGGGCTCTGGAGAGCCACTTCTGCTTATCCCGTACCTGGCCGCGGACCAGGCCTGCTATGCGTTCCAGGTGCCTGAGTACGCCAAGCACTTCACCTGCATCTCCGTTGACCTGCGGGGCGCTGGTCGGACCGACAAGCCGACCGGCACCTACACCACCGAGCTCTTCGCAGATGACATCGCACGGTTCATGGACGCCATCCAGGTCGCGCGGGCCCACGTCACGGGTCTCTCGCTAGGCGCAGCCACTGGCATGTGGCTGGCGGCCAAATACCCGGACAGAGTCCTAACCCTGTCCTTGCACAGTGCCTGGCCAAAGTCCGACCCGTACTTGCGGGCAGCCCTTGAGGGATGGCAGCTGATCGCTAAAGCCTTGGACAGTGTCCCGGAGATGGTGATCAAGGGCATCCTGCCGTGGTGCTTAACCCCCGAGCTGTACGCGGCCAAGCCCGAGTACATCGATACGCTGGCTGCCTTCGTGAGGAGCCGACCCGTTCAACCGCTGGACGCGTTCATGCGCCAGTCGGCGGCGGTGCTCGCCCATGATTGCCTTGCCCAGCTCAGCAAGATCACGGCGCCGACTCAGATCACCTTTGGCCGGCATGACGCGGTCACCTCAATGCGATTTGCCGAGCCATTGAAAAACGGGATCAAGAACTCTGAGCTGGTCATCTTCGAGGACTGTGCGCACGCACCCCTTTACGAGAAGGTCGATGAGTTCAACCAACGTACCCTCAGCTTCCTGAAGGCGCACTCGGGCCACCAGCTGGCGGCTACTCGCACGTAGCGAACAGCTCAACAGAAGGAGCGGACCTTGAGTTGAGCCGGTGAGAGAGCCGGTTAACGCCGCGTGCGTGTCGTTCAGCAGGTGGTGCGCCTGGGTTTCGAACCCCGTTCACTCCCGTCGAATCGCCCCGCGCCCCGGGTTGGCGGTTAGTAGCTGTCCAGGTACGCTTCCAGCTCCCAGGGAGTGACCTGTTTCTGGAAGGCGTTCCACTCCATTTCTTTGGTCTCGATGAAGCGCTCCAGCAGGTGCGCCCCCAGCACCTCCCGCATCGCCTCGTCGTGGCGGAGATCGATCAGTGCCTCGGACAGTGTTTGGGGTAGCAGGCCGACCCGCAGGCGGGCCAGGCGTTCGGGGTCGAACGCGTACAGGTTCTCCTCCACAGCCGGCGGCAGCGGCAGCTTCTGCCGGATCCCATCCAGGCCGGCGCGGAGCATTACCGCGAAGGCCAGGTATGGGTTGCACGACGGGTCGGGGGCTCGGAACTCGACCCGGGTGGCGGCCCGATCGCCCTCACTGATCCGAGGGACGCGGATCAGGGCCGACCGGTTCAGCTGGGCCCAGGTGATCGCGACCGGCGCCTCGAACCCCGGCACGAGGCGCTTGTAGGAGTTGACCAGCGGGGCGACCACGGCGCACAGCGACCGCGCGTGGGCCAGCTGGCCGGCGATGAAGTGCTGGGCGGTGGGCGAGAGGTGGTACTCGTCGCTTCGGTCGTAGAAGGCGTTGCCATCAGCACTCGAGTTGGTCAGCATCTGGTGCACGTGCATGCCCGAGCCGGTCACTCCGTAGAAGGGCTTGGGCATGAACGTGGCGTGCAGGCCGCGCCGGCCGGCGATGGAGCGGACGGTGTACTTGAGCGTGACGAGCTGGTCGGCCGCCCGCATGGCGTCCAGCGGCCCCAGGTCCAGCTCGTGCTGGCCGGCCGCCACCTCGTGATGGCTGGTCTCCACGGCGATGCCCAGTGGCACCAGCGCCGCCACCATCTCCTGGCGCACCTCGCTGCCCAGGTCGAGGGCGTGGTCAAAGTAGCTGGCGCTGTCGTGGGGCAGCGGCCGCAACGGCCCATCCTCGGCCTTGAGCAGGAAGAACTCCACCTCGGTGGCGACGCTGTAGCCAAAGCCCATCTCGGCGGCGTCCGCCAGGGCGCGGGCCAGCACCCCGCGCGGGTCGCCGGCGAACCGTTGCCCATCCGGCGTCACAATGTCGCAGATGACCTGGGCGGTGCCGCCGGCGGCGGGCCCCGCGATGACCAGGGTGGACAGGTCGGGCCGCAGGTACATGTCGCTTTCGAAGATTCGGGCGAATCCTTCCACGGAAGACCCGTCAAACCACTCGCCCTTCTGCACGGCGTGGGCGAACCGCTCCGCGGGAATGGTGATGCTCTTCACCGTGCCCAGCACGTCGATGAACTGCAGGCTGAGGAACCGGACCTCCCGTTGCTGGAGCAGGTCGAGCGCCCGGTCCAGGCCGGTGGTCTTGGCTGCCGGGGTCTCAGTCCTCGGCGTCGGGTTCTCCCTTGTGCTCGTCCGTCGGCTCCTCAGGCGAGGCCCACGACGGGCCGGGCCGGGGATGATCTCCGGGTCGCCAGGGCTTGTCCTGGGTCGGCATCTCGGTCTTCATGATGAGGCTCCTTCCTAAAGATGAAAAGGGGCGGCTGCCTCGCCAGGCAGCCGCCGGAGGGACGCGAGCGGCTAGATGTCGTGGTACAGGTAAAACTCCCAGGGGTGCGGTCGCAGCGCGACCTGCTCGTATTCCCGTACGCGCTTGTAGTCGATCCAGGTCTCGATCAGGTCGGTGGTAAAGACGCCGCCCTTGGTCAGGTAGGCATGGTCGGCTTCTAGCGCGGTCAGGACTTCAGCGAGCGAGCCCGGCGTGCTCTTGACCTGCCGCTTCAGCTCCGGGTCGAGCTCGTACAGGTCCTCATCGATCGGCTTGGGCGGTTCGATCTTGCGCTGAATGCCGTCCAGGCCGGCCATCAGGCAGGCGGCGAAGGAGAGGTAAGGGTTGCAGGAGGGGTCCGGGGTGCGGAACTCGAGCCGCTTCTGCTTGGGATCGGTGAAATACATCGGGATCCGGACGCAGGCGCTCCGGTTCCGCTTGGAGTAGATGAGGTTGATGGGGGCCTCATAGCCCGGCACCAGGCGGCGGTAGGAGTTGGTGGTCGGGGCCGCGAACGCCAGCAGGGACGGGGCATGAGCCAGCAACCCACCGATGTACCAGCGGCAGAGGTCGCTGATCAGCGCATAGCCGTTCTTGTCGTAGAAGAGCGGGACGCCGTCCTTCCACAGGCTCTGGTGGGTGTGCATGCCGGACCCGTTGTCCTGGAAGAGCGGCTTGGGCATGAAGGTGGCCACGAAGCCGTTCTGGGCGCACACGTTCTTGACGACGTACTTGTAGATCATGACCCGGTCGGCCATCGTTACCAGGGTCTGGTACTTCATGTCGATCTCGGTCTGGCCCGCGGTGCCCACTTCGTGGTGGTGCACTTCCACGTCGACGCCGGCCTCGATCAGTTTCAGGACGATCTGCGAGCGCAGGTCCTGGAGCTTGTCGGTCGGCGGAACCGGGAAGTAGCCCTCCTTGTAGCGCGGCCGGTAGGCCTGGTTGGGCTCACTGTTCTTGCCCGAGTTCCAGACCCCCTCGATGGAGTCGATCTCGTACATGCCCGAGAACTGGTTCTGGTCGAAGCGCATGCTGTTGAAGATGTAGAACTCCAACTCGGGGCCCCAGTAGCTGGTGTCGGCGATCCCGGTTGTGCCCAGGTAGGCTTCCGCCTTTCTGGCCACGTAGCGCGGGTCCCGGCTGTAGGGTTCTCGGGTAATCGGGTCGAGCACATCGCAGATCAGGCTCAGCGTCGGTACGCGCAGCACTGGATCCACGATTGCCGAGGCGGGATCCGGCACGAGCAGCATGTCGCTCTCATGGATGTGCTGGAAGCCGCGGATGCTGGAGCCGTCAAACCCGATGCCGTCGCCGAAGAGGCTGGGCGTCAGCTCCCCGACCGGGATCGAAAAATGCTGCCAGGTGCCGATCAAGTCGATGAACTTCAGGTCGACGATTTTCAGACCTTGCTTGTGGGCCAGGTCGATAACCGTGTGGACGTCCGCCCGGGTCTCTTTCTTGGCCCGAACCCCCTGGTCGATTGCCATATGGTGCTTCCCTCCACGCTGAAATACGCGAACCCTCTGGAGCCGATCCTAGGGTTGGCTGCCGCCCCCGTCATTGGTGTGGCCGCCTTGACTCCAACGGAGGTTTTTGTGCGATTCGCCCAAGACCTTGGTCGCTAGCCGGCAGACGTGCTTGGCGAGACCGAGGGAGACGGGGCGTGATCGACGGTCACCGTGAAATCGGTGGCCGCCGTCCCGCTCTCGTCGATCAGGACGATAACCACGAAGTCGCCCTTCCGATACCGAAGGAGAGCGCCCCCCGGGTTCGCGTCCTCGGAGGTCCATCCCACCTTCGGGAGCGCCAGCGTGTAGAAGCCGGCGACCTGGGACAGATCCGGGAGGCGATAGTCGGCCACGATGCTCTCGCTGCCCGCCAGGCCTGGATGCTCGCTCACCTTGCGGGCGTGGGGCGGCACCGGCAGGCGGTCCAGGATGGGGCGGGTCTCCCGGACGTCGGCGCCGGTCAGGGTCGAGCCCACCTGGAGGCTGGTGGCGAGGAAGAGGATGGCCGCCAGACCGACCAGCGCGCTCCCGGCCGCCGCCGCCGCCCACCCCCAGGCTCGGCGGGGCATCCGCTCCCGCCGGCGCACAACCGCCGCCCGGATGAAGAGCGTGCCGGTCAGCAGCGCCAGGCCGAGCAGTGCCCCGGCCGCCAGCTCCAGCCAGGGACCGGCCGTGTCGGAGTTCAGAAGCTCGGCGCCGGCGAACACCAGCGTGCCGGCCAGCAGCGCGCCGAGCAGCGCCGCTGGTCTAATCAGGCGCCGGCCGCCTGCTCCCACTGCTGGTAGAGGGCGTCCAGCCGCCGCGACTGGTCCTGGTGGGCCCGAGAAAGCCGCGCCACTTCCTCGGGGTCGTCGTAGGTGCGGTGGTCGGCCAGTTGCGCCTCGATCCGCCGGACCTCCGCTTCCGCGGCCGTGATCTCGGCTTCGAGACCGATGGTCTGCCTCTCGGGCGTCTCGGCCACCGAGACCGATCGTCCGCGTACGGGTCGAGAGACGGCCGGTGGTGGAGTGGCGGCGGTGGCGGCCAGCCGCTGGCGGCGGCGGGCATAGTCGGCGTAGTTGCCGAGGTGCTGGGTGACCCGGCCCTCCTCGATAACCCAAAGCCGGCTGGCCACCGCGTCGATGAAGTAGCGGTCGTGGGAGACGAACACGATAGTGCCTTCGTAATCGGCCAGGGCCTCTTCAAGCATCTCTTGCGCCGGAATGTCGAGATGGTTGGTGGGCTCGTCCAGCAGCAGCACGCCGGCGCTATCCAGCATCAGTTTGCCCAGGGCCACCCGGCTCTTCTCGCCGCCGCTGAGCACCCGGATCTGTTTGAAGGCGTCGTCTCCGCTAAACAGCAGCCGCCCCATGAAGGTGCGCAGCGTTTCGTCCGGGAGCCCCGAAGCCGTGCGCAGCTCCTCCAGGATGGTCTTCTCCGGGTCCAGGTCGGCCAGGTGCTGGTCGTAGTAGCGGAGCCGAGCACGGGCCCCGCTTTTGACGCGGCCCTGAAGCGGCCGGATCTCACCCATCAGCGCTTTGAGCAGGGTGGTCTTGCCGGTGCCATTCGGCCCCACGACGGCCAGCCGATCCTGGGCCTCAATAACGAACGCGGGAACCGTCACCAGGGTGGTCTTGTCGTATCCCAGCCGGAGGCCATCGCTGGAGAACAGCTGCTGGCTGGTGGTGTCGGCCTTCAGGCGGATGCGCAGCTGCCGGTCTTCGGGCGGTCGCTGCACCCGGGGGAGGCGATCGAGCTTGGTCTGGCGGCCGCGCGCCTCCCGGGCGCGTTGCCCGGCTCGGTAGCGGCGGATGAACTCCTCCGTCCGGGTGATGAACTCCTGCTGCGCCTCGTACTCCTTCTCCCGGCGAGCGCGCCGTTCTCCCCGCAGCCGGACGTACTGGGTGTAGTTGCCTGGATACCACTCACCACCTCCGGCGTGCAGTTCCAGGACCGCGTCCGCGGCCCGGTCGAGGAAGCGCCGGTCATGCGACACGATCAGCATGCCCGCTCGGTTTACCCGGAGGAAGTCTTCCAGCCACTCGATGGCTTCCAGGTCAAGGTGGTTCGTGGGCTCGTCCAGCAGTAGCAGGTCCGCGTCCTGGAGCAGGAGTCGGGCGAGGGCCAGCCGCCGGCGTTCCCCGCCGCTGAGTGCCGCCGGCTGCAGAGCTTGTTCGGCCGCCTGGAGCCCCACCCCGTTCAGCACTTCGGTTACGCGGTTGTCGTAGGCATAGCCATCCAGCCGCTGGTACTCGTGCTGGACGTCACCGTAGCGGGCGAGCAGCGTCTCCAACCGATCGGGTGGGGCGGTGGTCAGCGCCGATTCGAGATCGGCCATCTCGCCACGCAGCCGGAGGATGTCCGGCCGGCTGTGCAACGCGTCCTGGTATACGCTCTCGTGCGGCCCGGGTTCCAGCTCCTGCGGCAGGTGCGCCACCCGCGTGCGGGGAGCAACGGCCAGGCTGCCTCCCACGGGCGCCAGCTCGCCAATGATGGCTCGCAGCAGGCTGGACTTGCCGCTGCCGTTGGCGCCCACCACGGCCAGCTTCTGGCCGGGCTCCAGCTGGAAGCTCAGGTCGCGCAGGATGATCTCCGCGCCGTAGGCGAGGGTGAGGCGGTCGACCGTCAGGAGGGCCACGAAATTCAGTGTAGGGAGCCGGCCTTTCGCCAGAGCCAACCTGGTCAGAAACCGGGAATAAGTCCTGCGGACTTGGTGTTTTCGTGAGCGTCCGAGGAGTAGCAGTCGTGGAAGTGAACGGAGAGCCATGATGGATATGCTGGCGCAGACAAATGTTGAGATCCGGGAAGCGGAACACAGGCATCGCGTGCGGCGAGCGGAGGACAAGCGCTTGCGCCAGCCGATCATGATGGTTGATCGCATGCTGTACGAGCTCGAGGAGCTGAACGTGCGGGGCATGAAGCGGGTCCCGCTGGCCTATGAGGATCGCCTGCGGACACTGATCGGGTTGGTGGCCGACGTTCCCAACTGCGCCGCCGCCGTCGAGAACCTCAAGGTCAAGATCGGCATCGGCAAGTTGATGGACGCGCTGTTCGGCCTCCAGGAGGCCCTGTTTGTCCAGCGGCACGGCGCCATCTACGAACCCGAGCACGATCTGATTTTCGCCGCGTAACGAAGCCCCGGATCCGGGCTTGAGACCCCGTGCACCGAGCCGGCCGCCCGGACGTACCATATCGGCGTGATCGGGATCGACGTTCTGGACGTGATGGTGCGCCTGTTTGTGGCTCTGCTCCTGGGCGGGTTGATCGGGCTAGAGCGGGAACGGCAGGAGCGGGCCGCGGGGCTGCGCACGGTGACGATGGTCTCGCTGGGGTCGTGCCTCTTTACCCTGGTCTCCGCCTTCGGTTTCGAGCACACCGATCCATCACGGGTTGCTGCCCAGATCGTGACCGGCATCGGCTTCCTGGGGGCCGGGACCATCTTCATGCGCAAGGACCTGGTGCGCGGCCTGACCACGGCCGCCACCATCTGGGCAACGGCCGCCGTCGGCATGGCCGCCGCGCTCGGGCAGTTCTACGCCGCCTTCATCACCACGCTCCTGGTCCTGATCGTGCTGATGGTTCTCAAGCCGGTCGAGCGGCGGTTCTTCCGCCGCCACAATGAGGCCACCCTTTCGCTGACCCTCGGCCGGCGGCCGGACTCGCTGGCGTACGTCCAGGGCGAGCTGCGCGCCATGGGCGCAACCGTTCAGTCGATCGTCTTCTTCGAGGCCGGCGCCAACGAGGAGCGGCTGGAGCTGCACCTTGAGCTCCCGTTCAATGCCAGCATTCAGGACCTCCTGCAGCACATCCGCAAGCTGGAGGGCGTTAGCCGCGTGTCGGTCGCCCAGCAGTTCTTGGAAGACCATTCGCCGGGTGACCTGGATTCGGGCTAAGGACCACAAAAAAGAGCGGCGCCCTCAGGCGCCGCTCTCACTTATCTGAGGTGTTTCTGTCATTGGCACCACCTCCTTGTCCTTAGGGGCCGATGATACCAAACTTACCGACCCTTGAACGCGCCCGGTCGCTTCTCGAGGAATGCCTGCATTCCCTCACGCTTGTCCTCCGAGGCGAACAGCAGGTAGAAGAGACGCCGTTCGTAGGCGAGGCCCGCGCCGAGGGCCGTTTCGTACGCCTGGTTGATGGCCTCCTTGGCAAGCCGCACGGCGACCGGCGGGCGGGAGGCGATCAGCATGGCCATCCGCTTGGCTTCCTCGAGGTACCGGTCGACGGGGACGACGCGATTGACCAGGCCGAACCGCTCGGCGTCGACCGCGCTAACCGGGTCTCCGATGAGGATGGCTTCCATGGCGCGCACCTTCCCCGCCACCCGCACCCAGCGCTGAGTGCCGCCGGCACCGGGCATGATACCGAGCTTGACCTCTGGCTGTCCAAACTGAGCGGTGTCCGAAGCGACGATCAGGTCGCACATCAGCGCCAGCTCGCACCCGCCGCCCAAGGCGTATCCGCTAACGGCCGCGATCAGCGGCTTGGTAAGCGCCTGGATGCGCGCCCAGCGGCTGAAATTGTCGTCCTTCAGCACTTCGATAGCGCCGGCCCCGGCCATCTCCGTGACGTCCGCCCCAGCGGCGAACGCCCGGTCGTTACCGGTCAAGATGAGGCAGCGAATCGCCGGGTCCCGGTCGAAGGCCTCCAGCGCCTGGACGATTTCGGCGATGGTCTTGTGGTTCAGCGCGTTGCGGACCTGGGGACGATTGATGGTCACGATCCCGACCGGGCCGTCGGCCTGGGTCAGGATGAATTCGAATGACACCGGCGATCCCTCCTTTTCGCCCAGCATACTGGGGCTCACCCGCCAGTCGGATTCGGCCGCCCGGCCCGTTATACAGGCCGTGGGTCGGGTCGTCGTCGCTGCCTGGTTAAGCCTGGTGCTGTTCCTGCTGGCGGGCGTCGGCGCTGGCGCGAGCCTGGAGCCGTTCCGCACGGTGATTGGGCCGCTGGCGCCGGCCATTTCCGGATTGAAAGTGGCGGGGGCTCCAGGCGGCTGCGACCTCTACCTTCTCAACCAGACGGGCCAGGACGTCCTGCTGGTGGACGACGGCTCGCCGGCCTTTGCCATGCGCTTCCCATCGGTGCCAAAGTCCGCCACCCCGCCGCCCGCCCCGCTGGTGCACCTGGTCGGGAAGTGGAAGTGTTCCCTGCTACCCGGGATCACCGAAGAGCAGCAATGGAACCAGGTCCCGGTCACCGTGCTGAGCTGGACGCTGCGCGGGTCGGTCGGAGCGCAACAGTTCAAAGCCCCGGTGCAGACGATCTACGACCCCGAGCTGGACCCCAACGCCACCCTCCTCGGGTACGTCCGGATCGGAGCCGTGCTGCTGGCGGTGGGCGGCCTGGTGTTTGGCCTTCCCTACCTGTTGATGCGCCGGAAGCAAATCCTTAGCGAATAACGGGCGGCCGGTTCGCCCCAGATCTGTACCTGGGGGCGTCCTCAGCTGGTCGGGGTCGGGGCGAGGTACCGGCGGGCTAGCACCGATAGTGCATGCGTGGCCCTTTACGGCCACGGAGGGCGACCCTATAATTCGCCAAGACCTATTCCAGTAACCGCGGTTGAGGGCATCATGGGGGTTGCTCTTCATGACAGCCCGGTTGTAAAGTAGGGCGGCAGGCAGAGCACCGAAGAAGGAAGGGCGATTGGGCAAGCGGGCGTTCATCCTGGGTGGCTTTTGCCTGGCGCAAGTGCTGGACGTCGCCACCACCCACATCGGGTTGTCGGAGGGACGCCAGGAGCTCAATGGGATCGCCGCCTGGATCATCGCCCATGACGGGGAAGTGGCCGTGTACCTTGTGAAGCTGAGCCTGGTCGCCCTGCTGGTTGCCTTCCTGCTGGTCGTCGGGCGTCGCCGCCCAGGCCTGTGGAACGCGTACCTGGTGGCTGCCTGGATCACGGCCATCGCCGTGATGAATAACCTCTACCGGATCCTCACTTAGCCGACCGATCGCCCTCCCCCCTTGCGGGGGAGGGTCGGGGTGGGGGGTCTCGTTTGAGCTACGTTAGCTGCCCCGGATCGGTAGGCCACGGCCGGTCCATATACTCCGCTGGTGAGGGCAACGGAGCTGGCCGCCGTCGGTCTCATCGAGATCACCACCTCGATCTTTTTCTACGTGGTGATCGCCGCCTACATCGCCTTTCTGCTTGCCAGTGCCTGGGAGTTCTCCCGCCGCCGCGAGCCGGGCCGGCCGCTGCGGAGTATCAATCTCACCCTGGTCCCCTTCGGCATCATGCTGGCCCTGGTGGGTGTGCTGGCCGCCTCCTTCAATGCGTTCCTGCACCAGAGTGGTCCCCCCTCGACCCCCTGGGCCATCGTCATGGTGGCCCTTGGGCTGGGCGGTGCGTCCTTTGTCCTGGCCGTGGAGGGGCTGGTCGTTCGTTCCCGATTGGGCGACAACCCCACTGAACGCCGGACGGTCAGCCTGCGCAGCCTCAGCCTGGTCGCCACCGCCATCCCGCTGGTCATCCTGGGCGCGTTCTTCCTGGCCTTCGCCACCTGCCCCTTCGCCTGTCGCTGATATCCTTGACTCCGGGAGTCAACATTGGGTATCCGGACGCGGTTCGCCATGAAGACGGAGTACGGGGTGCGGGCCATGTTCGAGCTGGCCGCCCACCACGGCGGTGACGCCATCCAATCGGCGGAGATCGCCCGGCGGGAGCGGATCCCGGGCCCGTTCCTGGACCAGGTGCTGCTGATCCTGCGGCGGGCTGGCTTGATCCGGTCCGTCCGGGGCCCCCACGGGGGTCACTTGTTGACAAGGTCGCCGTCCGAGATCCGGCTCGATGAGGTGATCGCCACGCTGGAGGGCCCCGGGACAGAGACCGATTGCGCCAGCCACGAGGACGCCTCGCCCTATGGCTGCATCTTGCACGGCGTCACCAAGCAGGCCGATGCCGCCGCCCGGCGCGTGTATGCCGCGCACACCCTGGCCGACCTGCTACGCGACCGGTCAACCGGAGCTCCCGTGTTTCACGGGATCTTCAAACCGGTGCCGGGCCGGCCGCGGCGAGCGGCCCGAGGCTGAGCGTGCCCCATCATCCGCTGGCTCCATCGCAGGTGGAGCGCTACGCGCGGCACATCGCCCTGTCCGAGATCGGGCTTCGCGGCCAGCACCGCCTCCTGCAGTCGCGCGTGCTGATCGTCGGGCTGGGGGCGCTCGGCTCGCCGGCGGCGACCTATCTGGCGGCGGCAGGTGTCGGGACGCTGGGGCTGATCGACCACGACGAAGTGCGCCTGGCCAACCTCCAGCAGCAGATCCTCCATCGCACCGAGACGGTGGGGAGCAGCAAGACCGACTCGGCGGCACGCACCCTGGCCAGTCTGAATCCGGAGGTCCGCCTGGAGATCCACCCGCGCTGGCTTGACCGATCCAATGCCATGACGTTGATGGAGAAGTACGACGTGATCGTGGACGGCACGGACAATTTCGGCTCCCGCTACCTGCTCAGCGATGCGGCCTTCTTCTTGAAGAAGCCCGTGGTGCACGGCAGCATCTTCCGGATCGAGGGACAGGCCACGGTCTTCCTGCCGGGACGCGGCTGCTATCGCTGCCTGTACCCGGAACCACCGCCGCCGGGTCTGGTCGGCGACGCGCAAGACGTCGGCGTGCTCGCCCCCCTGGCCGGCATCATCGGCACCATCGAGGCCATCGAGACCATCAAGCTGGTGACGGGGAAAGGCGAGCCGCTGGTCAACCGCGTGCTGCTGCACGACGCCCTGGCCATGACCTTCCGCGAGATCCGCTACCGGCGAAACCCTTCCTGCCCGGTGTGCGGCGATCACCCCCGTATCCGCCAGCTCCAGGATTACAACGCGTTCGTGGGAGCGGTGGCCCGATGAGCGGCGAGCGGCACCATCGGCAGCAGATCCTTCCCGAAGTCGGACCGGCCGGCCAGGAGCGGCTGGGCCGAGCGTCGGTGCTGATTGTCGGCGTGGGTGGCCTCGGCTCGCCGGTCGCCCTGTACCTGGCTGCCGCGGGCGTGGGTCGCATCGGCCTGCTGGACGACCAGCGAGTCGAGCTTTCGAACTTGCAGCGCCAGACGCTCTTTGTAGACGCCGACCAGGGACGCCCCAAGGTGGAAGCCGCCCGCGACCGGCTGCTGGCCATCGACCCGTCGCTGCAGGTCGAAGCCCTGCGGGATACGTTCCGCCCAGCCAACGCCGCATCGCTGGTGACGGCCTACGACCTGGTGATTGACGGCACGGATGCCTTCGAGACCAAGTTCCTCCTCAACGACGCGGCCATCCTCCTAGGCCGGCCTCTGGTGCACGGGGCCGTGCTCCAGTGGAGCGGCCAGGTGACCACTGTGCTCCCGGGCGGCCCGTGCCTGCGCTGCCTGTTTGCTGAGCCGCCCGATCCGGGTTCGGTCCCGTCCTGCGAAGAGGCTGGCATCCTGGGGGCGGTCACCGGGATAGTGGGAAGCGTGCAGGCGGAGGAGGCGCTCAAGGTTTTGCTGGGTGCCGGCGCGCCGCTGCAGGGCCGTCTCTGGCAGCACGATGGGCTGCGGGGAGACACCCGCGTGATCGCGTTCCCCAAAGATCCGGCGTGCCCCGTCTGTTCCGCGGAGCCAATCATTACCGACCTGGCGCGCTATGCCGACCAGGTCTCGCCCCGCGGACACGTCCTTGCCTAAAGCCCGGATCCGCCGATCGGACGATGCAGATTGGGATGCGGGGCGAGATGAGCGGAAGGAGGCGACGAGCACGCGAAGGCGCGCACCCGTCGGTGCGTAACTGAGCGCGCGCAGGAGACGACACACCGATCGCTCGTCCCGCGCCCAAGATGCAAGTTCGACTCGGTGGATTCGGGCTGGGCCCGCTAAGGCCACCCTCGGCGTCTTCGGGGGCTCGGGTTTCTACCAGTGGCTCGACCAGGTCGAGTCGGTGACGGTGGACACGCCCTATGGCCCGCCCAGCGCCCCGGTCGCCCTCGGCACCCTGGCCGGACGTCGGGTGGCGTTCATGCCCCGGCACGGGCCGCATCACGAGATCCCGGCCCCCAACGTCAACTACCGGGCCAACGTCTGGGCCATGCATGAGGTGGGCGTGCGCCGGTTGCTGGCGCCCTGCGCCGTGGGCAGCCTGCGCCCGGAGCTGCCCCCCGGCGACCTGATCATCTGCGATCAATTCATCGACCGCACCTGGGGACGGGGCGACACCTATTACCCCGGTCCCGAGGTCGTCCACATCAGCAGCGCCGACCCCTACTGCGCCGAGCTCCGTCCGCTGGCGGCCAGGGTGGCCGCGGAGGAGCGACTGCGGCACCAACCGGCCGGCACCATCGTGGTGGTGCAGGGTCCCCGCTTTTCGACTCGAGCCGAGAGCCGGTGGTTCAGCCGCATGGGATGGGACGTCGTGGGGATGACCAACTACCCGGAGGTGATCCTCGCCCGCGAGCTCGAGATGTGCTACCTGAACCTGTCGCTGGTCACCGACTACGACGCGGGGCTGGAAGCCGACCCGAAGGTGGCCGCCGTCCAGGCCCACGACGTCATGCGAGTGCTGGCGGAAAACGTCAGCACGGTGCGGACCCTCCTGGCTGCCCTGATCCCCCGGATCCCGGAGCAGCCCTCCTGCACCTGCCAGACCGCCCTGGCCGAGGCCAGGCTCTAGTACCTAACGGCGGTCCCGTCGTGTCACACAACTGTGACAACCTCTTGTCTGGTCCTTAACAGCAGGTCCGATAAGGTGTGGCCACTTCCCCTTCCTTGAAAGGCCGAGGCCCACTCGGCCTTTTTCTTTGCCCCCAACCGTCCCCGTAGTATTACTTCGCCAATTGAAAGTCCTGATCAGCGGGGGAGCCGGGTTCATCGGGTCGCGGACGGCCCTGCGCCTGTCCGAGCAGGGGCACGAGGTGACCGTGCTCGACAACCTGGCGCCGCCCGGGCACGCTGCCATTCCGGAACTGCCCGCCGGCGTGCGCCTGGTCCAGGGCGACGTTCGGAATCGCGACGACTGGGTGGCCGCCCTGGAGGGCGCCGAGGTGATCCTGCACCTGGCCGATCACCACGATTACCTGCCCGCCTTCAGCAAACTGTTCCAGGTCAACGCGGTGGGCACCGCCCTGCTGTGCGAGCTCCTGGTGGACCGCAAGACGCTGGTCCGGCGGTTGGTGGTGGGCTCCAGCCTGGCGGTCTACGGCGAAGGCCGATATCGCTGCCCCCAGGACGGGGAGGTCTTCCCTGATCCGCGGCAGGCCGAGGCGCTGGACCGCGGCGCCTGGGAGCCGGTATGCCCGCGCTGCGGTGGCCCGCTGGCGCCGCTGACGACGGACGAGACGGCCACCCGCCCGAGTAGCGTCTACGGACTGAGCAAGCTGGCCCAGGAGGAGATCGCCTGGCTGGTTGGTCCCCGCCATGGGATCGAGACCGTCGTGCTTCGCTACGGAGTGGTGCACGGGGGCGGGCAGCCGTTTCAAAATGCCTACTACGGCGCGCTGCGCATTTTTGCCTTGCGGCTGGCGCTGGACCGGCCCATCGTGCTCTTCGAGGACGGCAACCAGCTGCGTGACTTCGTCGACGTCGACGATGTGGCGCGCGCCAACGTGCTGGCGGTCGGCTCGCTGGCCCCCGGCGCCTACAACGTGGCCAGCGGCCGGGCCAACGCCGTGGCCGAACTGGCCCGCATCCTGTTGCGCGTCGCCGAGCGCGATGGCACGCCCGAGACGCCCGGGCTGTACCGGCTCGGCGACCCGCGCCATGTGATCGCCGATGTCACCCGCCTCAAGGCGGCCGGGTGGGAGCCCAGGCAAAACCTGGAAGGCACGGTGCGCGACTACTGGCAATGGCTTCGGGAGCAACCGAACCTCGATTCCTATTTCGAGGGAGCGGACCACCTGATGGAGCGCACCGGCACCGTCCGGGTGGCGCGATGACTGCCACGCCGCCCCGCTACACCATCCGCTACGCCGTGGAGCGCTGGAAGGACAGCCGGTGGTTCATCGCGTACCTGGTGATCGTGCTGGCCATCTTCTCGGTGTTTCTCAGGCCGAAGGGCCAGTCCGGGACGGTGGTGTGGATCCCGAGCATCGAGGCCGTCGTCATCGGCGGGGCCTACCTCGCCATCCTCTACACCTTTCAGCGGATCTCCTATCTGGAAGTAGGGACCGATGGACTCCGCCTCCGATATGGGATGACATCAGTCACGATTCCCTACGCGGCGATCAGCCGGGTCCGCCGGCAGCCGCTGGACGTGGCGTTCGCGGCGCCCGAACGCCGGCGCTATCGAAACCGGTTCACCCGTCGCCTGGGTGGGCAGCCGGCCGTGTACATCCGGGTGGACCGGCGGCAGGAGGACCTGATCGCCCAGCTCCAGCGCCGGCTGGGCCCGCGGTTCCTCCTGGGCCAGGACATCGTGCTGCCCATCTCCGACTCCGAGGGTTTTCTGGCCGCGATCAAGCCACGGATCCGGGCTGGATGACGGTCGCCGCCTGGTGGCGCATCGAGCGGCGCGACCTTGTCTGGCTGCTGGGGCTGACCGTGATGGCCGCCATCCTGCGGTTCGGCAGCCCCATTTTCCTGGACGGCTTCAGCCATCCGCTATCGTGGCCCTGGGTCTCCGCCTGGGGTGTCGGCCACTCCTACCAGTACGTGGTGACTCCCAAAGAGCCCTGCTCGAGCAGCATCGCGCCTTGCACGCCTTACGTGTTCGACGAACTGTACTTCGCCAACGATGCGCATGACGACTTGCTGGGCCACGACTACTTCGACCCGGAGCCGCCCCTCGGCAAGCTGATCATGGCGGTGGGCATCTGGCGCTTCGGCTTTACCTCCCTGGGATGGCGGGTGATGGGTGCCCTCTTCGGGACGGCGCTGATCCCCCTGCTCTACCTGCTGGCGCGGCAGTTACTACCCATCCGTCTGCTGGCAATCGTAACCGCCTTCCTGGCGACCTTCGACGGCATAACGCTGGTCGAAGCGCGCACCGGCAAGATCGATATCTTTCCCATCACCTTCGTGGTGGCGGCCTACCTGGCGTTTCACCTGCACCTGCGCGCCGACACGCCCCGGCGGCAGCGGCTCAGCATCGTCCTGACCGGAGTGCTGCTCGGATTGGCCGTCGCCTCCAAGTGGACGGCCCTGGCGGCTGTCGGCGTCATCGCGGTGATCCTGGCCGTGAGACTGGCGACGGGACACGTCCGCTACAGCGCGTGGACCGCCGTCGTGGCGGCGGGTAGCCTGGCCGCCCTGGTGCCGGCCATCTACCTGGTCTCATTCACCAGGTACCTCACCATCGCCCACGGCATCACGGACATGACCGCGCCGGCGCTGGGCTTCAGCCCCTTCCACTTCGACCTCGGCCGCACCTGGCATGAGCTGGTGGTCTGGCATGTCGACACGTTCCGGTACCACTACACCCTCAAGGCCCCGCATCCGTTCTACAGCCCTCCCTATTCGTGGCCCTTCCTGTATAAGCCGGTGGCGTACTACAGCCAGAACCTCGAGCTGGGGCTTGACCAATCCACGCGGCTGCCGCTGGTTGCCTTCATCTTCGATCTGGGCAACCCGGTCATCTGGTGGGCGAGCCTGGCTGCCCTGGTGGGGACCGCCTGGCTGGCGGCCCGGCGCAGCTATCCGGCCGCCTTCATCCTGTTCGGCCTGGGCGCGGCCTGGTTGCCGTTCTGGCTGGTCCCCCGCGGCCTCTTCCTCTACCACATGCTGGGCGGCCTGCCGTTCATGTTCCTGGCCGTCGCCCTGATACTGACGCACCTGCGGCCGCAGCGCATCTGGCTCGGGCCACCCATTCGCGCCTGGCTCTCGGCCGGTCCGCCGATCTACGCGTACCTGGCGACCGTGGTCGGGCTGTTCCTCTTCTTCTATCCCCTCTGGACCGGACTGCCGCTCACCCAGGATGCCTGGTCGCAGCGGATCTGGTTCCCCTCCTGGAACTGTTGTTTCTGATCGGCATCGGGCTGGTTCTGGCCACCGGAGGGCTGGGGGTGGCGATCACCCGCCGCCTCCCCCCGTTCTTGACACTGGGCGAGCGGCTGGTGAGCGGTCTGGTCGCGGCCGTCGTCGGGCTGGACATGCTGGGCGTCGTGCTGGCCCTGGTGCTGGGTCTGCACCCGAGCGTGCCGCTGCTGATGACAGCCCTGGCCACCTTGGCTGCCTTGGGCCTGCTGATCGGTCGTCCCGCGTGGCGCGCGCGGCTCGTCCGAGACTGGGAGGCGGGCGCTTGGTGGCCGCGGTCTCTCGCCGAGCGGCGGCTGCTGGCGGCGATCATCGTCGTGGGCGCCGCGCTGGCGTTTCTCTTTGGCCGAGCGGTGGAGGTCACGCCCGCGGCCTGGCTGGCGCACTACAACAACACCTGGTCGGACTGGTCCTTCCACGCCGCCTACACCACCACCTTCGTGTACGGCCAGAACCTCCCGCCGCAGAATCCTCTGTTTGCCGGGACCCCGTTCCGCTATCCGTTCGCGCCCGACTTTGCCAGCGCCCTGCTGATGGCGGGCGGCTGGAGTCTTCCGGCGGCGCTCACCTGGCCGGCCTGGGCGATGGCCACGGTGGCGCTGTCCGGGCTCCTGCTCTGGGCCCGACGCCTTACCGGCAACCTGGGCAGCGGAGTGATCGCCGTCGTGCTCACGCTGCTGGGCGGCGGTCTTGGCTTCTGGTTCTTCTTGGGCGACGCGGCCCATCAGGGGGTGATCGGGGCATTCCTGCACGCCTCGCAGTCCTACGACCGCTATCCGCCCCCCGTGAACATTCAGTGGTACAACCCCATCCTCAGCTACTACCTCCCCCAGCGCTCCTTCGTCTTCGGTGCCGCCATCGTGATGGCCGTGCTCCTGCTGCTCACCGCGGCCCTGGCGGAAACACCGCTGCTCGCCTGGCGGCAGGCCGTGGCCGCCCTCGGCCAGCCCCGGCGCCAGCTCGACGGGCATGGCGTGGCGTTTTTGCTGGCCGGCGCCCTGGCCGGGCTGCTCCCCTGGTTCCATGTTCACAGCCTGCTGGTCGTGGGCATCGTGACGGTCGTCTGGGCGCTGCTCTGGCCGCGTCCCGCCTGGCTGCTGTTCGCGGCAGCGGTGGTGGTCCTGGCGCTGCCGCGACTCGCGGCGGCCATTCCGGGGGACCTGAGCGCCCCTAGCGCGCTGCATTACCCGCGCCTTCAGCTGGGCTGGGTCGCCAATGACGGACTGCAAGGATGGAACATGCTCCTTCTGCCGGTGGTCTGGGTCTGGTTCTGGATCAAGAACACGGGGGTGTTCCTACCGCTCCTGCTGATCGCGCTCCTCACGCCACTCGCGCTCCCGCACCGCAGCCGTCTGCTGTTGGCCCCGTTCCTGGCAGTGTTCCTGGCGGCCAACGTGTTCGTCTTCCAGCCCTGGGAGTGGGACAACACCAAGGTGCTCGTGTTCTGGTACCTGGCGGGAGGCGTGGCGGTGGGAGCCTGCCTCGTCGTGGTGGCCCGGCGCTGGCGAGACGGCTGGATCGCCTCTTCCGTCGTCGGACTCACCCTGGTGGCGTCGGGCGTACTCTCCCTGAGCCAATGGCTGCCCCCGCAGGGCCCCACGTTTTCCTGGTTCAGCCGGGAGGACATCGCGCTCGCCGATTCCATCCGCCAGTCGACCGATCCGCACGCGATCTTCCTGACCGGGGACGAGGTGACCAATCCCATCCCAGACCTGGCAGGACGTCCTGTCCTCATGAGTTATCGCGGCTGGCTGTGGACCTACGGGATCGACTACTCGCGGCGTGAGTCAGACATCGCGCAAATGTTCATTGGCGCCCCCAACGCCCTCGATCTTCTGCGTCAATATCGCGTGAACTACGTGCTCATCGGGCCGGAGGAGCTCTCCACCTGGCATGCGGATCCAGGATTCTTCGACCGCTCGCTGCCGCTCCTCACCAAGACCGAGCACTACCGCGTCTACATCGTGCCGCCCCCGCTCCCAGACTAGAATGAGTGAAGTGCTTATTCGCCTGGCGATTCACGTGGTGTCGCTGCTCGTCGTGTTCTACTTCATCTGGAACGTCCACTCTGGCTTCTTCGTGGCGGCCGTCATCATGGCGCTGATCCTGGCCCTGGTGAACGCGGTGATCAAGCCCATCGTGCTGATCCTGACGCTGCCGATCAGCATCCTGACGCTCGGCCTGTTCGTCATCGTGATCAACATCCTGCTGTTCGCCCTCTCGTTTGCAGTCCTGAACGCGTTCGGATACCACTTCGATATCTCATTCGGCCGGATCGCCCTTGGATGGCTGGTGTACGTGCTGATCAGCACGGTCTTGACCCGCGTG
>DASPZT010000214.1:0-4114 GCA_035636135.1 Candidatus Limnocylindria bacterium
GCGTACCGCGGCGTGGTCGCCGCCAACGAGCGCATCGACCTGGCGCGGACCGCCGTCGTCCAGGCCGAGGAAAACCTGCGCTTGATCCGGGTCCGGTACCGCAACGGCGATGCCACCCCCACCGACATCGTGGACAGCGAGGCCGCGCTCACCCGGTCGCAGCAGCGCTTCTTCTCGGCCACGTACACCTACCTGGCAGCCCTGGCTCGCCTGGACTACGCCGTGGGGCAGCGGCAGGGTGGCCCGTCGCCGGAGGTGAAATAGACGAGTGCGAGTCTCGGACATCATTGACTGGTATCGGCTCCGCTTGTTCTTGCGCCGTCTCGGGACGATCGCGATGGCGGCGCTGCGCTCCCTCGTCCCGATCGGACGGAGGCTCGTGCAGTCGGCACGGGCCTGGGTCCTGTTCGTCCTGTCGGTGATCGCGGCCCTGGTCATCTACTACGTGCTGTCGGATCGCCACACGCCGTTCACCACCGACGCCTACGTCCAGGCCTACGTCATCCAGGTGGCAGCGCGGGTCGAAGGCCAGGTGGTGCGCGTCCACGTCCAGGAGAACCAGGCAGTGGCAAAGGGAGAGACGCTCTTCGAGATCGACCCGAGGCCCTTCGAATACCGGGTGGCGCTCCTCGAGGCGAAGCAGGTGGACGCCACCCAGCAGGTCGCCCAGCTGGAAAGCGAGAGATCGGCGGCCCGGGCCGACGACGCCCGGCTGGCCGCCGAGGAGACCTACGCCCGCGCGGTCTACGAGGAGGAGAAGGAGATCTACAAGCAGAAAGCCACCACGGACCGGAAGTATCTGGATGCCGTCCAGAAATACAGTGCGGCCCAGGCAGCCCGGCAGCGGGGCCTGGCGCAGACCAACAAGGCCGAGCAGGCGCTGGCGGCGCGGATCGGGGAAGAGCATGCGCTGGTGGCAGAGGTCCGGGCGCAGCTCGCCGAGGCCCGGCTCAACCTCGAGTGGACGCGTATCTACGCCCCCGCCAATGGGTACGTCACCAACGTTCAACTCAGGGAGGGGTCCTACGTGCACGTGGGCACGCCGGTCCTCACCTGCATCGACCGGGATGCGTGGTGGGTCGTCGCCAACTACCGGGAGAACAGCCTCGAAAACCTCCGGCCCGGGCAACGCGTCGGCCTCAGCTTCAACACCTATCCCGGGCGCATCTTTCCCGGGGTGGTGGAGAGCGTCGGCTGGGGGGTGGATGAAGGGCAGGGATCCCCATCGGGCAACCTGCCGGCCGTTCAGGAGCCGAAGAACTGGATCCGGCTCGCCCAGCGCTTCCAGGTTCGGATCACCCCCCAGGTGCCGGAAGATTACCCGCTCCGCGTCGGTGCGACGGCGAGCGTGGCCGTCTACGTGCGGGACGGTTACTGGCTGAACGGGCTGACGAGAGCCTGGCAAAGGGTCGTGGCCCTCTTCGACTACCTCCATTGAGCTGAGCGACCCCAGGGATACGTCCATGGTTTCGACCGCGGCGCAGAGCGAGCGCCTCTACGAAGAAGCGTTGCGTGAGGGGCAGGTCAGGCATGCGCTCAAGACGGCGCTCGGCTGCTGCCTCGCCACCGCCCTGTCGTTCTTCTTCCACTTGCCGAGCGGCCAGCTCGCGCCCGTCTTCGCATACCTCCTGATGACAGTCGGCATGCCGAGCCCGCGC
The DNA here is from genome assembly GCA_035636135.1 of Candidatus Limnocylindria bacterium. GTDB lineage: Bacteria > Chloroflexota > Dormibacteria > CF-121 > CF-121 > CF-121. The sequence goes on from DASPZT010000214.1 coordinate 1,659, forward strand.
CTCAACTGGGTGCTGGCGCAGCTCGCCATCGTCGTCAGCGCCCTCGTGTCGGCGCTCGTTCTCGTTGCCTTCGGCGCCGCGCCTCTCCTCTATCTGGCTCTCACGCTGCTGTGGATCTTCACCTGCGTGCTGTTTACGAATCGGTTTTCCCTGCCCGCGACCCTGGGCGCGATGGTATCCGCCCTCGGGATCTTCGTATTCTTCGACGGAGACGTGGGGGGTACGCTCGGCTTCTACGTCGCTTACGGTCTGAACTTCCTGATTGCCGGCTTCTCGGTCGCCGTTGTCCACACGCTCCTCTGGCAGCTGAACACGCGAAAGGTCTTTCTGGAGCGTGTGGCCGCGGTCTACGCTCGCCTGGAGGACCAGTGTCGGGACGTGGCCCGGCGGCTTCGCTCCGGCGAGTCGGCGCCGGTGGAAGCCTCCCCCGGGGACTGGGCCCCGTTCCGGCCGCTCCGCCAGCTGCTGGCGCCCGAGTTGCGTCGCGGCCGGGACACGGCCAACCCGTTCGCCCGGATGATCCTCGCTTGCCGGTCCCTCAACTTGCGGCTCTGGTTTTTCAGCCGGGTCATCGCTCCACTGGCGCCAGCGGCGCTGTCGCCGGAAGCGCGCGTTGGAATGGCGAGACTTCTCGACCGATGCGCCGAGCACCTGCACGCGTTGCTCGACGGCATCCTGCACCGGGAGCCGGTCCTGCCGGTCGACACCGACCTGGTGGAGGAGGCCGATTCGGTCCGTCTCGACGCCGGCCTCCACAGGGGCGAGGGGGACATTCTGCTCGTCCACGGCATTCATCGATCCATCCTGCATCGATTCATCCGGGGTATTCAGACCCTGACGAGGTGCCACAATGCGCTCCTCGCCAACCTGCGCGCAGGGCTGGGAGGAGAACTGGTCGCGCTGGGAGCCTTTCCGAGCGGACGACGGCTCGTCGACGTCAACTCCGTGCGTGCCGGAGTGAAGCTGGTGCTCATCATCCTTTTACTGCTGGTGGAAGAACGAGGCCTCGGCTTTCCGGGCGGCTCACAGGTCGCCTTCTTCGCGACGTTCTTTGCGAGCACGGGGAACCTCGGTCGGCAGAACAAGACCGACCTGGTCGGTCTCGCCGGGCTCCTGGGCGGCTTCGTCTTCGGCGTCGTCGCGGCTTTCCTCACGAGCCGCTTGCCCGAGTTCCCCCTGCTGCTGGCGCTGGTGTTCCTGGGCGAGTTCGTCGCCAACCTGGCCTTTCAGAGACTGCCGCGCTACGGCGCGGCCGGCTTGCAGGCCGGCCTGGCGCTGCCGTTCACTTACCTGGCCACGACCGGCCCGGAATGGGGATCCTTCGCCAGCGCCACGACGCGCTTCTGGGGCCTGGTCGTCGCCGGCTTCAGCGCGGTCGTCGTCCACGCGTATCTGTGGCCAGTGCTGCCCATGCGCCAGCTGCGTGCGTCGATCGCTGCCGCTCTGCGTGACACGGCCGCAAGGCTGGGCCACCTGTTCGCCGATCCCCGATCCACCTGGGAAGGACCCCCACCGAGCCTGGACGACGTGGCCCTTCGGGCACGCGATCTGCTCGACGACGCGCGCTACCTGCCCGGCCCCGAGCACGCCGACGCGGCGTACGACGGCATCGTCGACTGCCTGCAGGAAATCGACGCCAATCTCGAGTACGTGCATTTTCTCCTCGGCCTGGAGAAAGAGCACCCGCTCCGACAGCGTTTCTTCGAGGTGATCGCCGACTACCCGGCGCTGGCCTCGAGCAAGCTGCAGACGGTGGCCCGGCAATTCCAGCAGCCCCCGGCGATCGCGGCGCGCATCGAGCCGGTCCGCTGGGAGCCGGATGCATCGCGCCGCTGGGAGGATGCGACCCACGACGTCCGCCCGGTCCCGGACCCGGAGGTCGATCCGTGGCGACCCGCGGTGATCGCCAACTGTCTCGACCGCATCGGGCGGGCGATCGAGAAGACATCGAGTATCGCCGCGGAGATCAACCTTCGCACCAGTAGCTACTGAAACCTCGCCGACACCCGTGGCCGGTGCGCCGGCCGTCCGCTAGTGCAGGACCCGTTGTCGTACGCTCTGTCAGCCCGGGTGCGTCGCGGAGCTCCCAGAGGAACGGCATCTCGGGATCCCCGCCGAACTGCCGGGCGATGCCATACCATCCTGAATTCCTTCAAACCGCCCGGTGACTCTCTCCGGCCACACCAACGCGAACATCAGCGCTACCCCAATTCCCATGGACACTCCTGCGAACCGATGAAGGGCAATTTGCCATGCAGGACCCGTTCGCGGCACCAACAGCACGATGGCCAGCGTGACGCCGGCGAACCGATATGCGATCAGATCCAAGTACGCCACGGCGCTGAGCAGTCCCAGGATGAACACGCAAGTGCCGAATACAAGCACGTGCGGCGCGAAGTGACTCGCCATCACGCCCACTACCGCTCCGAGGGCCGTCCCGACGAAACGATGCCAGG
>DASPZT010000215.1:0-2611 GCA_035636135.1 Candidatus Limnocylindria bacterium
CCTCGCTGCGCTCCGGGCGCTCCACCTTGACCCCTGCGTCGCGCAGCAAGAGCCTGGCACCCAGGAAAGAAGAAGGGAAAATTGTCACGAGAACGCCCTTGACCTGGGGGCCCTCTACAACTAAGAAACAGTCAGGCCCATCGGAAACTGGACGATCTGGTCTTAGGGTGGGCGCCCTGAAGCCTGGAAGGCCACGCTCCGTGAGAACGAAGCGGGATCGTGAACGTTCTGCCCACGCCCTGATTTGCAACAGGCTCATTTGCTGGCTGTTTCCTGCCAGACGTACCCTCGATCGGGGGTCGGCTGGGGGGCCGCCTCATCCTGAGCCTCGGACGTCCCGGACGATCCCGGTTAAGTAAACGGTATTGGGTCTTGCCCTGGTCTCTGATCCCGTTGCTGGCGACCGAAGCCGGGTCGAGCTGTGGCATTTCTGGGGCCAGCGGTCTCGGAAACGGCGAGCGCACGGTGCGCCAAGGGGCCTTGCTGAAGGTTGTCCCTGCCGCGGCCAGCAGGCGGGTAGTGCCGCCATACGGGGTTGTGGCGAGAGAAGGTACCGCCTTCCTGGCTCGGCACAGGCGGCAGGTGATCGCTAGTTGTGCCGCTCTCGGTCCAGGTGGTCGATCAGCTTGAAGATGTAGCCGGCCCCGAAGATGGCACAGAGCAGGAGCGTGGCGCCGGCGGCCCAGTCGAAGCTCATGACGCTGCCCCAGGGCTCTTGAGGCCGTCGGTAAGGGGACCATTCGAAACTACCAGCAGACCGCAGAACAACGTTTTCTTTGCGCCTGGCATCGCACCCTCCTAAAGCCGAGATCAAATGTGCACCGGTCCTCCGCCGGCAACGGGTCGCGCCTTGTCGTCCGGCCTTCTTGCTCGTCGGCGACTATCGGCCACACTCTCTTGGAGGCGTCGCTGTCCCATTTGATACGTGTCACCTTGGATCGCGGTCCCGGTCGGGGTGAGACGAGGCGCTGAGCTGGGTTCGCGAGAACTGCTTCTTCCAGCCCTGGCTCTGCGCAGACTCGCGTCGTTGGCTGACAGGATCTCCATCACCCATGCAGCCTTCCCGCCGAGTTGCCGGCGGACTTCCCCTCTGTTTCTCACTTGCAATTCCGGCGGGTCCTTGGTACAATCGAACACATGTTCGAGCCGCCGGTACCTTCTCCCTCGGGGTTGCCCATCCCGGAGCTGGCCGGTGCCATCGCCACGGAGTCCGGCCAGATCGCAGCGGCCCAGTGCCGGATGCTGCTGAAGCTCGCCGAGCTCGACGCCCGGGAGGACAACGGGTTCTGGACGGACTGCAAGTCCGCGGCGCACTGGCTGGCTGGGCGCTGCGGCTACGACATGTCCACGTCCTGGGAGATGGTGCGGGTGGCCCGCCGCCTGGTTCGGCTGCCGGTGATCGCCGAGGCCTTCGGGAAGGGCCGGCTCGCCTATCCCCAGGTACGTGCCCTTGCCCGCATCGCGACGGCCGAGACCGAGGCGGACATGGTGGAGATGGTCAGCATCGCCACGGGGGCGCAGCTGGAGCGCATCGTGGCCTCCTACCGCAGGGTGCTCGCCTCCTACGCCGACCCCAAGGCTCCCTTCGCCGGGCGGGAGCTGCACTACCACTTCGACGCCGACGGGTTCTTCTGTTTCAAGGGGCGCTTGAGCGCAGAGGCGGGGACGGTGCTGCGCCAGGCCATCGAGGCCGCCGCCGAGGAGCTGCGGGCGGAGACCAAGCGCTGCGACCTCGCGGACGTGGCCGACGACCAGCCTCCGGGGCGTGCGGCGGTCCCCGCCGCCGCCAACCGGGCGGACGCCCTCGTCGCCCTCGCCGAGACGTCGCTGGCCCGGGGGCTCGAGGCCCGGGCGGGGTCGGAGCGCACCCAGGTGATCGTGCACGTGTCCGCCGAGACCCTGTCGGGCACCCGGGACGGCGAGCGCTGCGAGATCGAGGACGGAGCCGAGATCGCCCCCGAGACCGCACGCCGGCTGGCCTGCGACGCCGTGGTGGTGTCGCTGGTGGAGAGCGCGTCCGGGGAGCCGCTGTCGGTGGGGCGCAAGACCCGCAAGGTGTCGCCAGCGCTGGCCCGGGCGCTTCGGTGCCGGGACGCCGGCTGCGTGTTCCCGGGCTGCGGCCAGACCCGCTTCGTGGAGGCCCACCACATCACCCACTGGGCACAGGGGGGCGAGACCTCCCTCGACAACCTCATTCAGCTGTGCTGGTTCCATCACCACCTGATCCACGAGGGGGGCTTCGGCCTTGCCAAGGATCCCGAGACCAAGTCGGCGGTGTTCAGCCGGCCCGACGGCAGCGTGATCGACCAGGTGCGGATCGTGACCGGGCCGCACGACGGGCAGCTCGACCTGGCGGCGGACCTGTGTTGCAACGACAAACGCGACGGGTCGCAGCGGGTGGACTACAACGACATCATGGTGTAGTTCTCTCGCCACGACAGCCGGATCCCGAAGCAGCATCCACCCCCCTAGGGACCCGGCTAGGATCGCTCGAAACATCTCGCAAGGTAGTGTGAGCTTGGCGGTGCTGGTTGTGGTCGAGGGGGTGGCCATCGCCCTCCTTGGTGTCCTGGTTGCCGGCCTCCTTCGCAGCCATGCCCGGATCCTCACT
>DASPZT010000216.1:0-5562 GCA_035636135.1 Candidatus Limnocylindria bacterium
CGAGGCGCGGGCCATGCTGCGCAGGTGTCCCAGCAGCCCGAAGCCGGTGACGTCGGTGGCCGCCGATACGCCGACCGCCGTCATCGCCGCCGCCGCGGCCTGGTTGAGCTGCAGCATGCTGGCGATGGCGGCCGCTTCGGCCGCCGCCGGCGCCACCCCGTGCTTGATGGCCGTCGAGATGATGCCGGTCCCGATGGGCTTGGTCAGGAGGAGCTGGTCGCCGGCTCGCGCGGTGCTGTTGCGGACGACCCGGTCCGGATGCACGGTGCCGATCACCGCCAGCCCGTACTTGGGCTCGGGGTCGTCGATGCTGTGGCCGCCCACGATATCGATCCCGGCTTCGTGCGCCTTCTCCAGGCCGCCCCGCAAGATGTCGGAGAGGATGGTCAGGGGAAGCTCTTTGGAGGGAAAGGCCGCCAGGTTGATGGCCAGCAGGGGCGTTCCGCCCATGGCGTACACGTCACTCAGCGCGTTGGCGGCGGCGATACCACCGAAAACGAAGGCGTCGTCCACGATGGGCGTGAAGAAATCCGTGGTGATCACCAGGGCCAGGTCCGGGCGCAGACGGTAGACGGCAGCGTCGTCGCCGGTTTCGAGACCGACGAGGAGCGCCGGGTTGGGCAGCGGAGCGGGCAAGTGGCTCAGGACCTGAGCCAGGTCATCAGGACCGAGCTTGCAGGCTCAACCCGCGCCGTGCGAGTACTGCGTGAGACGGACTTTTTCGACGGTTGTCACTGCGACGAGTCTACGAGAAGGACGGCTGACTGTCTCCTGCCCGAATCGTGAAGAACATGGCGGCCTCTGCGTCCAATGCAGCGGCGTTCGGGCAACCCCCTCCCGGACCCTCCCCCTCAGCGGGAGGGACATCCCCGGTAGGCTGTAGTCTGCATGCAGGTCACCTTCCTGGGCAGCGGGGCGGCGTTTTCGCCGACCGCCTACAACGCCAGCATCCTGGTCGACCAAACCTTGCTGCTGGACGCTGGCGCGCCGCTGTGCGTCCATCTGCCGAAAGTCGGCGTCCCGCTGGACCGACCGGCGGCCGTCTTCATCAGCCACTTCCATGCCGACCACTGTTTCAACCTGGCGCTGCTGATCGCGGCCCGGCACGAGCTGTTCCCTGCCTCCCCGCCACTAAAGATCCTGGGGCCGCGCGGCACCGAAGACTGGCTGCGCCAGCTGCTGGACCTGGCCTGGGGCGAAAAGTTCCGACGGGCTGCCTGGGAGCACCTGGCGCTGACCGTGCAGGAGCTCGACGAGGGACAAGGGGCGGAGGTGGCGGGCTACCGGGTGCGGGCCTTCCGCATGGCCCACGTGTCGACCTGGGCCTGCCTCGGCTACCTCCTGGAAAAGGACGGGGTGCGGCTCGGGTACACCGGCGACTCAGCGCCCTGTCCCGGGCTGGATGCGCTGGTCCAGGCCTCGGACCACGTCATCGCCGAGATGACCTACGCGGAGCCGGGGAAGATCCATCTCTCACGGCAGGAGGTCCAGGGCCTGATGGGGCGCCACCCCGCCGTGCGCTTTATTCTGACCCACCGCGGGAGCGACCAGCCCCTCGACGGAGCCGTCCTGGCCCGCGACTTCCTGACCCTCGACCTGCCGCTTTAGCCGAGCCCGAAGCGGGCTTCGCTTCTCCGTTTCGGAGACGCCGGCCTATCCCGCGGAGGAGCAACCGCGGATACTGCCGTCGAACGCGGTCCCAAGCCAGGTGCAGCTCGGTCGACTCCCGGTGATCCAGCCCCGCCCGGCGATAGCGGGCCCGCGTGAACAGGCGGGCCAGCGTGGAGATCTCGGGAGCCAGGGGTGGCACGGCTCGAGCCAGCTTGACCCCGTACTCGTTCGGCGTATCGCCGGGCTCCACCGGGACCTGTAGCTCGCGACCCAGGAAACGAAGCCGCCGCCAGATCCGGGGGGCGTCCTCGGGCCGGAGATACCAGCGAACTCCAAGCACGGCCGCCAACAGGGCCAAGAGCAGCACCACACCGAGGCCGACGCCGAGGCGGGTGCCGACATCGACGAAGCCTCCCGGGGCGCCGCCGCCCAGGCCCCCCAAGGTCCCCGAGGAGCCGGCGCCGGCCGGGACCCCGATCTGGCCAGGATTCTGGGCCGTGACGCCCGGACTGTTCAGGTCGGCCGGCGTGGCGGGCCGGGAGATGGGGAAGTTCTGCGAGTCGGGCGTCGGCTCGAACGGCTGCCACCCATAGCCAGGGAAGAGCACTTCCACCCAGGTGTGGGCGTCCGTGGCGCGCACCACGAAGCGCTGCGACTTGGCCTCATACGTGCCTTCCGCGTACCCGCTGACCAGGCGGACCGGCACCGGATCGGGGAGCGACCGCAGCAAAACAGCCATGGCGGTGGCGAAGTCCTGGCAGTAGCCGGCATGAGTCGCGAACAAGAAGTAATCCAGCTGCCGAACACCGATGGGAGCGGCCTTGGGCGCCAGCGTGTACGTGAACCGGCCCGGTAGCCGGAGCCATGCCTCGATGGCCCGCGCCTGGTCGTAAGGGTTCTGGGCGTGGGCGCCCTGCACGATCTTGAGGGCCAGCGCGGCGATCTCCGCATCCTGTCCGGTGAAGCCGCCGTTCACGATCCGGTTCTGGTAGTACAGCCCCCGGTACGGCTCCACCCACGCCGGGTAGTTCGTCCCTGCCTGGCGCAGGCTCTGCTCGTCCACCACGGAGGTGGCCGAGTAGCTGGTGTAGTCGTACGGCGGATGGGGATTGTCGGCCAGGTGGACCTGGTCCACGGTGTCGAAGCTCACTCCCGGGCCGACACTGTTCAAGGGCACCGGCTGGGAATCCAGCCCGAAAATGCCGGCCGGGAGGTCCACGATACCCTGCACGCTCACCGCGTGCTTGGACACCCAGATGAGCTCACCGGCCGAGAATGCGGTCGGTGGGCCCTGGCCGCCTGCCAGGATGTGAAACGTGTTGTGCACGTACTTCAACCGCTGTGGGTCCGCCGGCAAGTCGGCCCGCGGGATCTCGGCTTTCGGCGCCAGCGACTCCTGCCGGCCGACCACCAGATCCGGACCGTGGTTCAGCAGGTACCAGGCTTCCCCGTTCCAGCCGCCCAGCGCGACGCCCCGCCAGTAGGGGTACATGGCGGCGAACTCGCCGCTGACCGACATCACCACCACCGGGCGGGCGTGGAGCTGGGCCCCCGGCCGGACCGTCTCGCTGTATCCCACATCCTGGGGCCCGCTGTGGAAGACGCCGCCGAAGTTGAAGGGGTGGAAGCCGCTGGCATTGAGGGTGCTGGGCACCAGCTGGCTGCTCATGTCATCGCTGGTCAGGGGCGGCAGCAGGAAGGCCGCCAGCAGGAGCAGCGCGGTGGCCTCGAAGCCGATCTCGCCGAACGTCCAGGTGGTGTCCTGGGCTCGCGGAATGCGGCGGGCATGCCAGCGCTCCTTGAGCCGGACGTAGTGCAGGCGGACCAGCAGCAGCACCGCAGCGGCCAGCCAGGCGAAGCTGAAAAAGATCAGGCCCGGGCTGGTGTCGTTGAGCACCTCCACCGCCAGGATCGTCCCCGATGGCATGAGGGCGACCAGTCCTGACCGGCGGCGAAAGACCCACCACGAGGTCCACCAGCCGGTCAGCATGACCAGGACGATCAGACCGATCAGCATCGCGAAGCGCGATTGGAACCAGGTGGCCGACGCCCACAGGGCCAGCGGCCGGAGCGAGTCGGGCACCGGGCCGACATCGAAGCTGGATCCCAGATGGACCGCCCCTAGCGTCGACCAGACGGCAAAGGCAAGCACCACCAGGAGTCCAATCAGCACGAACCCACGGCGCGACAGGCGGGTGACGGCCGCCAGCCATCCAGCCAGCACCGCCACCAGGACCGCGGCGGGCAGCCGGTCCGAACCGGGCGCCCAGTTGGACTGCTGCAGGGCGGTGGCCACGGACCAGCCGAGGATGACCACCAACCCCAGCAACAACCACGTATCGCGGAAATCGAACTCGAGCGACCACCTACGGAGGACGCCGATGCGAGCCACTCCGTCCTCGCTGCGGACCCGAACCAGGCCGGACAGCCAGGCCACCACGACCAAGCCCGCCAGGGCGGCCAGCAGCGTGGTCTGATTAACGGGCGGCAACCTTTTGCTCCTCTTCGCCCTCGACCGCTTCGCTGGGGCGAATCATCCACCAGGAGAGCGCCTGCCGCCAGCGGGAGGCGATGGCGAGGGCTGGCTGAGTGCCATGGAAAGCCTGCGGGTCCAGGTAGACGACCAGGCTGCGCTGGCCGCGAACGCCCAGGTCCAGCAAGGCCTCGACCCACTTGGGATCGCTGGAGGGCGTCACCACCACCAGCCCGCCGCCCCGCCGCCAGCGATGGCCGTGGGCGGCCAGCATGGTCGCCAGGGGGACGTCTCCGTCGGCCGCCGCCAGGGTGAAGAACTCGAGCAGCTTCTTGCGCTGCTGGTCGCCCCGGGCCGCGTCCAGCAGGCTCAGGGCATGATCATTGGCCAGCAGCCCGATGGCCGCTCCCCGGCGCAGACCGGCATCGGCAATGGAGGCGGCCAGGCTGACGCCGTACTCGAGAGTCGACTCCGGCGCTTCGCCGGCGTGCACCGTTCGGTCCAGGTCGAGCACGATCCAGGCGTCGCCGCCCTCCCGGGTCTCAAAGCTTCGGCTCACCAGCCGGCCGAGCCGGGCGGAGGACGCCCAGTGGATGCGTTTGAAGCTGTCGGTGGGCACGTACTCGCGGATGGTGGTCGCGTTCGGCGGGATGTCGAGCACCCGGCCGCGCACATGCTCGTCGCCCTGGGCGCGCATGGACAGCACGTCAAGGTGGCCGACCGGGCGGATCTGCGGATAGACCACCACCGAGTTGGTGGAGCTGACCCGCAGTGTTCGGGGGAACAGCCCGAAGGGATCGCCGTATCGCAGCTCGATGGGCCCGAAGGTGAAGAGGCCGCGCTGCTTGAACGTGCCGCGCGACGCCCACCCGCGGAAGCGGCGGCCCTTGAGGGAGAAGACGCGGTCCGGCCGGTAGCCCGGGATGTTCGAGAAGTCGACCACCTCAATGACCGGGATCGGGATCCAGGAGCTGTTCTCGACCTTGAAGCGTTCTTCGAAGGTGTCGCCCACCTGGTACTGCCCCTCCGGGCTCTCCCGCCGGATGGAGAGCTGCTCGCCGGCCAGGCGGCTCCACGCGTAACTGGCCACCAGCAGCAGGACGAAGGCGTAGAAGAGCGTGTAGGCCAGCCGAATGCCGGTGATGTAGGCGAAGAAAAGCAGGAGAACCAGCGCCGTCAGCAGGGGCAGCCGGGGAAGCCGCATCGGATCAGCGCGAGGCGCGCCGCCCGAAGTGGGACACCACCGAGAGGGCGGGCACCGGCTCGCTCTCCAGGATCTGGCTGACGATCTTGGCCGGCGTCAGGCCGCGCAGCTCGGCGTTGGGCTTGAGGATCACCCGGTGCGACAGGACCGAATGCGCCAGCGCCTTGACGTCGTCGGGCGTCACGAAATCCCGGTCCTCCAGCGCCGCCCGCGCCTGGGCCGTCCGGAACAGGCCCAGCGAACCCCGCGAGCTGGCCCCCAGGCTGACATCGCT
>DASPZT010000217.1:0-8623 GCA_035636135.1 Candidatus Limnocylindria bacterium
CGTCGGTCCTGCTGCTGGTGGCCGCGGTCGGCGCCGTTTACCTCGCCCGGCGGAGGATCCATTGATTCCGGCCTACGCCTACCTCTGGCTGAGCGGGATTCTGTTCACCATCGGCGCCGTGGGCGTGCTCATCCGGCGCAACCCGCTGGTGATGTTCATGTGCATCGAGCTGATGCTGAACGCGGTGAACCTATCCTTCGCCGCCTTCAGCCGCTACCTGAACTCCCTGGACGGCATCGCGTTCGCCTTCCTCGTGATCACGGTGGCGGCCGCCGAGGTCGTCGTTGGGATCGCGATCATCGTGCAGGTCTACCGGGCCGGTCGGGCGATGGATGTCGATGAGCTTGACCTGATGAAGGAATGACCACGCTCGGGACACTCGCGCTGGTCGTCCTGCTCCTCCCGCTGGCCGGATTCCTCTTCAATGCTCTCTTCGGGCGCATCGCGCCCAAACCGATGGTGGGCTGGGTCGGCGCCGGCAGTGTCGGGCTTGCCTTCGTTTTTGCGCTGGCGGTGTTTGCCCAGGTTGCGGGCCACGGAACCGTGCTGGACCAGATTTTCTTCACCTGGTGGGCGAGCGGGGACTTCATCGTGCCATTCAACCTGTACGTCGACGCGCTATCCACCCTGATGATCCTGGTAATCACCGGCGTCGGCTTCATGATCCACGCGTATTCGATCGGGTACATGGGTAAGGACCCGGGTTTCAGCCGCTTTTTCGCGTACATGAACCTGTTCGTCTTCTCCATGCTGCTGCTGGTCCTGGCGGGAAACCTGGTCTGGCTGATCATCGGCTGGGCCGGCGTCGGCCTTTGTTCCTACCTGCTTATCGGCTTCTGGTATCAGCGCACGTCGGCGGTTCTCGCTGCGCGCAAGGCGTTTGTCATGAACGTGATTGGCGATATCGGCCTGATCTTCGCGGCCTTCTTGATTTTTCTGAACCTCAAAACGGTCGATTACACGGTTCTCTTCAAGATCTCGCTTCCGTATGGTGTTGCCCAACCGCTGAGTTACGCGTCACTTCCGAAAGGTGGGACCGTCATCACGGCCATCTGTCTTCTCCTCCTCGTCGGGGCGGTCGCCAAGTCGGCCCAGCTGCCGCTCCACACCTGGTTGCCGGATGCTATGGAGGGCCCCACCCCGGTCTCCGCCCTCATCCACGCCGCCACCATGGTCACTGCCGGGGTCTACCTGGTGGCCCGGATGCACCTGCTCTACGATTGGGCCCCCGTCGCGGCCGGCACCGTGGCGGTCATCGGCGCCGTGACCGCGCTCTTCGCGGCCACCATCGGCATGGTCCAGGTCGACATCAAGCGGGTGCTGGCCTACTCGACCATGAGCCAGATCGGCTACATGTTCCTGGCAGTCGGCATCGGCGCCTACACGGCCGGCATGTTCCACTTCATGACCCACGCCTTCTTCAAGGCCCTGCTCTTCCTGGCGGCCGGCAACGTGATTCACGCCCTCCATGACGAGCAGGACATCCGCAAGATGGGCAACCTGCGGCGAGGCCTCCCTATTACCTTCTGGACCTTCCTGGTGGGCACCCTGGCCATCAGCGGCGCGCCCTTCCTCTCCGGGTTCTTCAGCAAGGACCAGATCATCCACGCCGCGCTCACCATGGGGCCAGCCGTTCCGCTCCTGGGGTTGATCGCCCTCTTCACGGCCGGGCTGACGGCCTTCTACATGTTCCGCCTGTTCTTCATCGCCTTTGGCTGGGAGTGGCTGCCCGATGACCCGCGCCACTTGCACGAAGCGCCCCCGGTGCAGACGGTGCCGGTGATTATCCTGGGCGGTTTCGCCATCATCGGCGGCTACATCGGCGTGGGCGGCTTCCTGCAGCCCGTCCTGGGCAAGACGGCCGAGGCCAGCCTGGCGGAATTCTTCGGCCTGGCGGCGGTGACCTCGGCGGTGGCGCTGGCCGGGTTCCTGCTTGCTTACCGGCTGTATGCCCGAGATCCCGCGGCCGCCGCGGCGATCACGGCCCGGGTCCGGCCCGTGTACACCTTGCTCTGGCGCAAGTACTACGTCGACGAGCTCTACGACCAGCTGTTCGTCCGGCCGGGGATGGCGCTGGGCCGCTTCCTGGATGAGATATTCGAGCCGCGCGTCCTGGACGGGTTCATCGACGGGTTGGTGCTGGGCATCGGCGACCTGGCCGACGACTGGCGGCACTTCCAAACGGGCAAGGTCCGCCGCTACGCCCTCTGGACCCTGGGCGGCGCTGCCCTGCTCACGGCGTACCTGGGCTACACGCTGCTGAGGACGCACGCCCAATGAGCTGGTACCAACTGCCGGCCACCGTCCCCTGGCTCACGATCGCCGTCGTCTTGCCGCTGGCCGGCGCGCTCCTCGTGCTTCTTGCGCCCAGCGCGGCTCGCAGCGTGATCAAGCAGCTGGGCGTCTTGACCACCGTTTTCACCCTAGTACTGGTCGGCCTCCTTCTGGGCGGCTTCCAGCAGGGCACCGCGGGCCTCCAGTTCGACGAACACCACAACTGGATCACGAACCTCGGGATCTCGTACCACCTGGGGGTCGATGGGCTGAGCCTCTTCCTGCTCGGTCTCAACGCGCTCCTCTTCCTGCTGGCCCTGGCCGTCACCGACCCGAAGATGCCGCGCTTCAAGGAGTTCGTGCTCCTGATGCTGGTCCTGGAGGCCGCCACCACTGGGGTCCTGGTGGCCCTGGATCTCATCCTCTTTTATGTCTTCTGGGAGGCGATGCTGGTCCCCCTCTATCTGTTGATCGGCGCCTGGGGCGAGGGCCGGCGGATCTACGCCGCCTTCAAGTTCCTGATCTACACCGTGCTGGCCAGCTTCTTCATGCTGGTCGCCATCCTGGCGCTGGCCGCCCTCAATGCCAACCAGACCGGCCAGCTCACCTTTGATTGGTCGACCCTGGTCCAGCACCCGGTGACCGGTTCGGTGGACGTGCTCGGCATCCGGGTTGGGATCCAGCTCCTCCTGTTCCTGGGCTTCGCGGTTGCCTTCGCGGTCAAGATGCCGCTCTTCCCCCTCCATACCTGGCTGCCCGCCGCCTACACCGCCAGCCCGGTTCCCACCCTCCTCATCTTTGCCGGCCTGATCTCCAAGCTGGGCGCCTACGGGTTCCTCCGCTTCAACCTCTCGCTCTTCCCCGACGGCACGCGCAGCGCCGGTCCGTACCTGGCCGGGCTGGCGGTGACCGGCATTCTCTATGGGGCGCTGATGGCGCTGGCCCAGCGCGACCTGAAGCGGCTGGTGGCCTACGCGTCCATGAGCCACCTCGGCTTCATCGGCCTGGGCATCTTCACCCAGAACCTGCTGGGCGTGGAAGGCGCGCTGATCCAGATGATCAACCACGGCGTGATCATCGCCGCCCTCTTCCTGATCGTGGCCATGATCGAGCGGCGCGCCGGCACCCGCGACCGGACCCAGCTCCGGGGCCTGGAGCAGCGCGCTCCCTTGTTCGCGGCACTGTTCCTGGTGGTGTCCCTGGCGGCCCTGGGGCTGCCCGGCCTCAACGGGTTCGTGGGTGAGTTCCTGATCATGCTGGGCGCCTGGAGCCGCTTCCTGCCCCTGGCGGTGGGCGCCGGCCTGGGCGTGATCCTGGCCGCCTGGTACGTGCTCCGCATGTACCAGGGCGCATTCCAGGAGGCGCCATCCCAACCTGCCGCCTTCGCCGAGGCGCGCTGGACGGAGGCCGGCGTGCTGGCTCCCTTGTTGGCGTTGATGGTGGTGCTGGGGGTCTCGCCCGCGTTCTTCCCGGCCGCCGTGCAGGCGACCGTGCAAGCGGTGGTCGGCCGGTGATCGACCTCTCCGCCGTGCACATCGACTACCAGACAGTGCTCCCGGAGCTGGTGGTCACCGCGACGATCGTCGTGGTCCTCCTCCTGGACCTGGTGGTGCCCCCGGACCGGCGGCGCTGGCTGGCGTTCGCCACCGTGGTGGGGCTCGCCCTGGCCCTGATCGCCAGCATCCCGCTCTGGGGCCAGCATCGCTCGGCCTTCGCCGACACGGTGGCGGGGGACTCGTTCGCGGCCTTCTTCAACGTCCTGCTGCTGGCCGTCACCATCCTGACCGTGCTCATCTCGCCCCGGTACTTGCGGGCCGTCCATCTCGACTTCGGCGAGTACTACGCGCTGGTGCTCTCGGCCGCGGCCGGCATGATGCTGCTGGCGGCCGCCACCAGCCTGATGACGATCTTCCTGGGCATCGAACTGCTATCCCTGGCCCTCTATGTGCTCTGCAGCTTTTCCCGCCTGCAGGAGCACTCGCAGGAATCCGGTCTGAAGTACCTGCTGCTGGGCGGCTTCGCCACCGGCTTCCTGCTCTACGGCATGGCCCTCATCTACGGGGCGACCGGGAGCACCACCCTGCTCGGGATCCGGGCCTTCGTCACCGCCAGCCCGGGCACCAACGTCCTGCTCCTGTTGGGGATCGGCTTCCTGTCCGTCGGCCTGGCCTTCAAGGCGTCGGCCGCGCCCTTCCACATGTGGACGCCGGACGTCTATCAGGGCGCGCCCACCATCGTGACCACCTTCATGTCCGTCGCCACCAAGGCAGCGGCCTTTGCGGCGGTGGGCCGGATATTCGTGGCCACGCTGCCGTCCCTGGAAGCCCAGTGGTATGTGCCGCTGGCGCTGATCGCCGTGCTCTCCATGTCGATCGGCAACGTGGTAGCCATCACCCAGAGCAATCTCAAGCGGCTGCTGGCCTACTCGGGCATCGCCCACGCCGGGTTTATCTTCCTGGGCATCCTGCCCGGCACCACGGACGGCCTGGCAGCCTCACTCTTCTATATCGCGGCCTATGCGGCCATGAACTTCGGGGCCTTCGCGGTCGTCACAGCGCTCGACGCCAAGGGGGAGCACGCCGACGAGCTGAGCTACTGGACCGGCCTCTTCTACCGGCGGCCCTTCCTGGCCACCACCATGACCATCTTCATGCTCTCGCTGGCCGGGATTCCCCCCACCGTCGGGTTCTTCGCCAAACTCTTCGTGTTCCAGGCGCTGGTCACGGCCCACCTGTGGATCCCGCTGATCGTCGGCATCCTGACCACGGTCATCTCCCTTTACTACTATCTGCGCGTGATCGTCGTGATGGTCACGGTGCCGGAAGGCGCCCCGGTGGAGCGCGAGCGCGTCGGCGTGCCGATGACCGTAGTGGTGGGCGTGAGCGCCCTGGGGACCACCCTCATGGGCCTGGTCCCGCAAGTCTTCAGCTGGGCCCTGCAAGCGACCCGATTCTGATGCTGGTCAAGGCCCCGGTACGGCACCCCCTCCCTGACCCTCACAGGGAGGGCGAGGCATGGGGTCCGCCGCGGACGCCAGGGCGTCCCTGGCCGACGCGACTGCTCGACCGGGCATGGCGGGAACTGCGCAAGATGCGGACCGCCATCATCCTGCTGGTCATCCTGGCGGCGCTGGCCATGGTCGGCACGCTGCTCCCCCAGATCCCGCAGAACCCGCGGGGCGTGATGCTCTACGTCCTGGCGCACCCGGTCACAGCCCCCTGGCTTGCCCGGCTGGGCCTCTTCGACATCTTCAGCTCCTGGCTGTTCATCGTGGTCGCCACCCTCATGTACGTGTCGATCGGCGCCGGGCTCTACGTCCGGATCCCGGCCGCCTGGCGCCGGACGCAGCAGCCGGAGCTGCGTACCCGCGCGCTCTGGGCGGAGTGGGCGAGCATTGTCTTCCACGCCGCCTTCTTCCTGCTGCTGCTCGGGGTGGTCTACGGCAAGGCGGCGGGCTTCGTAGGCAACGCCGCCATCGTGGAGGGCGACAGCTTCGTGGAGGCGCGCGCCAACTACGACAACCTGGATGAGGGCCTGATCGCCAAGCACTCCCCGGGCCTGGAGGTCAGGGTGGACAGCTTCCGGGCGGCGTACTGGCCCAGCGGAGCGCCGCGCGCCTTTGTCACCCGGGTGCGCGTCTATGACCAGGGGCGGCTGGTCTCGACCCAGGACGTGCGGGTTAACCACTATGTCGCCTACGGGGGCGTCAAGCTGTACCAGACCGGCTACGGCTGGGCGCCGACCGTCCGGATCGAGTCGCCCGACGGCCGGGTGCTCACCGACGCCCCAACCATCTTTCTGGGCGATGTGCCGTTCGCGCGGGGTGTGATCAAAGCCCCCTCCGCCGGCGCCCCCGGGCAACAGCTGGGCGCCACCGCCTGGTTCATCCCCGATGCCCAGGTCAGTGGCGACGCCATCCGTCCCGGCACCGGCGAGCTCAAGAACCCGCTATTGCTGCTCCGCCTCTACCGCGGTGATTTGCACCTGGACCGGCCCCAGAATGTCTACTCCCTCGACACCACCGGCATGGATCTCCGCTGGCGGGGGGCCCTCCGGATGGGGGAGACGGCGGTGACACCCGACGGCTACCGGTTGACCTTCTCCGGGGTGCGCCAGTATTCGGACCTGCTGATCAAGAAGGACCCGGGGGTCCCCATCGTGTTCGCCGCCTTCGCCCTCGGGCTGGCGGCCCTGCTGGGCAGCCTGTACCTGCCGCTCCTGGGCCGAGAAGACCGCCTGCCTCCGCTGCCCGAACTCAACAGCTAACCCCTGGCCAAACCCAACAGCTAACCTTACGACCCTCGTTAGAAAAGAGGGCAAGGTGGGAACGCCAAATAGGTCGATCGACCGGTGTCCGGGTGCGGACGCTCCCCTGGCCTGAAGGCCATGGTGCGGTGCCGTCGTATTGCCCGTTCCCGCCGGGGGCAGGCAATGGTCGAATCAGCCCTCCTGTTTCCGGTCCTGATGCTGCTCGTTCTGGGCAGTGCCGATCTGGGCCGCGTGTTCTTCTACTCGATCGCCATCACCAACGCGGCGCGCGAGGGCGCCCGGCACGGGACGGCGTACGATCCGACCAACCCGGGCAGTCCCAACGCCTTCGCCAGCAACGGCCCGATCATGGCGGCGCTGCAGGCCGAGGTCCCGTCGGGCATCACGGTGACGCAGCCCTATGCGGCGCCCAACCCGTCGACCTGTCCCTCCCAGCCGTACGGGGACTTTACCTATCCCACCCAGCCGAACACGGCCGCCGTCTACATCTGCTTCAACGAGACCTACTCGCTCACCAGCGCGAGTCCCGGCCAGACGATCCGCGTCGTCATCCTCTTCAACTTCGCCCCCGTGACGCCGATGGTCTCGAGCTTCGCGGGCTCGTCCATTCACATGGAGGCCACCACCGTGATGGTGGTCCAGGGACCGTCATGAGTGGACGCCGCTGGCGGCGCGGCCAATCGCTGATCGAGACCGCGCTGATCGCGCCGATCCTGATCATGGTCCTGCTCACCGTAGTCGACTTCGGCCGAGCGGCTTACGACTACTCGTCCCTTTCCGCGGCCGCGCGGGAGGGCGCCCGGGTCGCCATCCGGACTGGCTCCACCCGGCCGGCCAACGCGGATGTGGTTTCGGCCGTGCAGCAGAATGCCATCGGGCTGTCGGTCAGCGCGGGCCCGTGCCTCAACGGCTATACCAGCGGGGTGCTGATGGCGCCCAGCGCGCCCAACACCGGCTACGTCTACATCGTTCCGGGCACCACCGGCCAGACCGTGAACGCGCCGGGCGGCCAGGCTCCGGCGGCGGCGGCCGGGAGCTGCGTCGCGGTGTCGCCGGCCGACGCGGCCATCTATCCGCTGACCGTGACGATCGTCTATACGTTCCAGCCGCTGACGCCGCTGGCCCAGCAGTTTTTGGGTAGCAGCCTCGTCATGACTGTCACCAGCACCATGAACACCGAGTACTGATGCATTGGACTTTGCGGCGGCAACGGGGACAGGCCCTGATCCTGGTCGCCATCGCCGTCCTGGTGCTTACTGCCATCCTGGCGCTGGCCCTCGACGGCGGCCGCATCTACCTCGATCGCCGCCAGCTGCAGGATGCCGCCGACGCCGGCGCGCTGGCCGCCGCCGAGCAGCTTCAGGTCCTGCCCTACCCGAGCTATGCGGGGGCCCACGCCCAGGCGCTCCAGTTTGTCGTCACGAACCTGCCCGGCACCAGCACCTCGGGCCTGACGGCGCCGAGCACCTCGAGCTGGGGGCCGCTGAACATTGGCGCCAGTTACACCGTGACCATGAACGCCACTCCCATCACCTATCAGGTAACGCTCCAGCACTCCATTTCGACGATGATCGCGCCGGTCCACGGGTTCGCGCCCACCATGCAGCTCCAGGTGCAGGCGACGGCCGAGAACGGAACCCTGCCCTTTGCCCTGGTGCTGCTGCAGCGCGCATACAGCCCGAACTACAACAACCTGACGTTTAGCGGGTCGCCAGTCAGACTGATCTTGAATGGCGGCGGCGGCACGGCCGATCGCGGCGGCGTCTACTCCAACGCCAGCGCCAACCTCCAGCAGGGGACCGTCCAGTTCGGCAGCGGGGTCTGTCCGCCGGATCCGCCGGGCACGGGCAACAACGGCGAGATCTGGACCGTCACCCCGACCTCGCTCCCCAGTGCCCAGGTGATCTGTCCCCAGAGCCAGGGGCAGGCCCGCAGCACGACCCAGATCCTCAGCGATCCCGGCTATCCGGAGCCGCCCGCGCCCACCTTCAACGCCACGAACGGCGCCAGCGTGCTGAACGGGCCGCCAAACTATCTCTGCCCCGGGCACTACGGCAACAAGATTCAGGTCCAGGGCGGC
>DASPZT010000218.1:0-7618 GCA_035636135.1 Candidatus Limnocylindria bacterium
AAGCGGATGCTGCGTACGGAAGGGAACGGTCACCGGCACACGCCGAGCGTCCAGCACAGCTGCGGAGCCCCCGAGGGCGCACGGTCCCGTAAGCCCCGCCCGGTGCTGTGTCTCGGTAACCGTGCCCTAAACGGACGCCCCCCGGTAATGCCGAGGTAGGCGTCGCGCGGTGTCCGGTCACCGAGCGACTGGTGGGGTCGGATGCGGTTGTAGATGTCGCGGAAGCGGGCGGTCTCCATCGCAAGCGCTCCGCCGTAATCGATGGGTGCGCGGTAGAGCAAGCTATGGAACAAATGTTCCGTCTTGTCGTTGGTGCCGAAATCTGGTATAATGGTTGTTGCTGTCCAGGAATGGGCGGCTTTTTTTGTACCCGCCGCAGGGTTGATCGGGCCCCGCTCGTTACCATTGCTCGGCGCCCTCGTTAGCAGGGGAAGCTGAGATGGTACGGCGCAAACCGGGTGTCCCGGTCGGTCGAATTGTGTTCCTGAGCCTGGCCGGCTTTGCCCTGTTGTTCTGTGCCCTGGCGGCATTTGCCTACATTCGCTTCACGTTCTTCCTGAAGGCGGTGGCCCCCAATGCCGACATCAGGCAGATCCTGGGCATCGTGGAACAGCCCCACACGGCCGAGGCCGCCCAACACCTGGGACGGGTCAACTTCCTTCTGCTCGGATACGGCGGAGCCGGCCACGACGGCGCGTACCTGACGGACAGCATGATGGTCGTGTCCGCCCAGACCGACACCCACCAACTGGCCATGATCTCGATCCCCCGCGACCTGTGGATCAGCATCCCCACCAACCGCTACGGGCTGTACTGGACCACCAAGATCAACGGTGCCTATACGATCGGCGTCGATGACAGCACCTTTCCCTACAAGGACGCCCGCTTCAGCGGACCGCTGGGAGGCGGCAATCTCTCGAGCGAGATGGTCCACCGGGTGACGGGGCTCCCCATCCAATACTGGATCGCGGTCGACTTCGACGGCTTTCGCAAAGTCGTGGACTCCGTGGGCGGCGTCGATCTGAACGTGCCCCAGGTCCTGGACGACCCGTATTACCCGGCCGGCGAGACCACCGGCTACATGCACATCCATTTCAATGCCGGGTGGCAGCACATGAATGGGGAGCAGGCTCTTGAGTACGCCCGCTCGCGGGAGACGACCTCCGACTTCGACCGCTCGCGGCGGCAGCAGCAGATCCTGCTCGCCGTCCGGCGCAAGGTCCTGACTATCGACGGAATCCCCAAGCTCTTCGGGCTCATGGGCGCCCTACAGGCTCATGTCCGTACCAACATGGACCTGGCGACGCTGCGCCGGTTCGCCGACACCGTGAGCCGCCTGGAGGACACGCACGCGGCGCGGGTGTCCATCGACAACACCAACTTCCTCTACACCGCGCACAGCGAGGATGGGCAGTACATCCTGCTCCCGTACGACGTGGCCTTCGCGGGCCTGAAGCACTACCTGGACCAGGTCTTCGCCGACCCGGAGGTACCCGTCGAGGGCGCTGCCGTCCAGTTCGTCAACGGGACGGACAATTATGGCCTCGCCAGCCGAACGATGGCCGACCTGCTCACCCAGCTCTGGTCGTGGGCGGGCGTCAAAACGATCGCCCCGGCGGACGCCGCCCGGCGTGCCTACGTCCAGTCCGAAGTGCACGACTACTCGAACGGAACCGCCCCCGACACCGTCGCGTTCCTGGCGGCCTTCTTCAACGCCCGGGTCATCACCGAGGCCGGGCCTTCTCCGTCCGGGGCGGGCGTGGTCGTCATCGTGGGCAGCACCTTCGCCCGGAGCTTCATTCCCTATCTCCCGCCGCCGCCACCCCCGGCAGAGACGCCGACTCCCGGTCCCACGGCTAGTGCGACACCACGGCCGATCGGTCCCTAGTAAGTCCGCCGGAGCTTAGTCGGTGGTGCCGCGGCGTCGGCGTTGCGCGGCCGTGAGTCGCCCCAGGAAGGTATCCAGGATCCGCCGTGAGGCGAGCCCTTCGCCGGCGCGGCGGGGGCCTTTGCGGCGGTCGGCCTTGAGGTCGATCAAGTAGCGTTCCTGCTGCGTCCACACCAGCTCGATCAACCGGCTGAACGTGACCGCGGGCTCGATGATGATCCCTTCCTTCTCCAGCCGCTCCCGCACAGCGGCCGGGAGGGCGCGGGCATCGGCCAGGTTCAACCGCTCGAGGGCTTCGAGCAAATCGTCGAGCCTCCGCAACCGGTATCGTCGCTCGGCCTCATTGGCGTAGGCTCGGGGGGTCGGGTCCAACAGCGCCTCCTTTGGGATTGCTAGATCGGTATAACGCCGGAGCTGGCGATCACTTCCACACCGTTGGCGCCTCCGGCTATGTTACAGCCCGACTCCACTACGCTATCGTCGTCATGCTTTACTCCCACCGGGGTCGCTGATCGTGGACGGCTTCGCCGGCACGTTCAAGGAAGCGGTTGGTCGCTGGCGCCGCCGCCACCGGCACCCGCCCGCCAACGAGCAGTGGTTTGCCGTGCATTACCGGGCGGGCTGGCTGGTGGAGAAGCTGACCACGCTGGAGAGCGTCTATCTGTTGCGCCAGGGACTCGACGTCAGGCCGCTGGCGGCGGAGCGCCCGCCCCGCAAGAGAGGAAAGGATGGCCAGGTAGCGACCGTGGACACGGATGCGGACGGGCCAGAACCTGACCATCGGGCAGAGCCGACCGATGCGGAGGAGGGGGAACCAGCGGGCTCGGCGGAACCGACCGTTCCACCCGCCGTCGATGCCGGATAATCGGCCCATGGGACGGAGTCGAGTCCCGGGTGTGGTGCGGGCGGCGCTGGCCGGGCTGGGGCTGATCCTGGACCCCCTGCTGGGCCTGGTCCTGCTGAGCACCGCCCTGGCCCGACGTCAGCGGCCGACCCCCAAATGAAGGTCTACCTCGGGCGGGCGGTCACCGGCGAGCTGGGCCCGCGTTCTCTGGAGGCGATCCAGCTGGCCCATCGCGCGTTACGTGAGCTGGGCGCCCAGATCCTGTGCGAGCGGGTAGCGGACCCCGATTACCGACCGGGAATGGACCGGCCGCAGCTGATCGGAGAAATGATGCGGCGCGAGTTGGGCGAGGCCGATGCCGGGTGCTTTGAAGCCACCGGCCGCAGCACCGGGGTGGGGTTTGAAGCCGGGTGGCTGGTCGCCCGAAAGCGTCCGGTCCTCTTCCTCTACGACGCGGACGCGCCGCCGGCGTCGGCCGTGGTGCTCTATCCCGTCTTCGACAACTGTCTCGCCGTGCCCTATCGGGACCTGATGGAAATCGACCCGGCGGTCCGCACCTTCTGCGCCACCATCGCTCCCTACCTGTCGGTCCAGGCCGAAGCCTGATCCTGCCGAGGCTGCCCTACCGGATCAGCCATGGTGTACCGGGTCTGCATCCTGACCGTCAGCACCAAGGGCTCCCGAGGGGAACGCACCGACGAGAGCGGCGAGCGACTGGCTGAGATGGTGATGCGGCTTCCAGCCGAAGTCGTGGGTCGCGCGCTGGTCAGCGACGAGGTCCCGGAGATCCGCAAGCAGGTCCATGAATGGCTCAAGGCGGTCGATCCCCACCTCATCCTGCTGACCGGCGGCACCGGGCTGAGTCCTCGTGACGTGACGCCGCAGGCGCTGGCGCCGCTCTTCGACTATGAGGTGGCTGGCCTGGCCGAGGCAATGCGCGCCGCGGGGCTCAAGAAGACGCCGCACGCCATGCTCTCCCGTTCGGTCGCGGGCGTCAAGGGACGAACGCTGATCCTGGCGGTGCCTGGGAGTCCACGCGGGGCTACGGACAGTGTTGAAGCGGTGATGGAAGCCCTGCCTCATGCGCTGCGCATGCTGCGCGACGATGTGAGCGACGTGCCGGCGGCCCACCGTCCCTCGTAACGGCAGACCTTACCTATAAGCGACCACAAGTTGTTGCGGTCGCAGCACGCAGTGTACGATTGCCACCGGCGATGGCGGCGCTCATTTACTTCTTGAATCATCTAGTTTGACCGGCGTCGCCGGGTGAGCGTGCGTCGGGCCTCGACGGCCCCGCGAACCGTCAGGCCGGTGAGCGGCCGGTCACTGAGGTCCACGCCCGGGCCAACGCAGTCCAAACCCAGGGAGCCGGAGTCGACGCCAGCCCCTGCCGCCCTCCCGCCGATGCTGGTGCGCGCGGCGAGCGACATCGACACGGCCGTGGAGCTCATCCGCCAGGTGCAGGCGACCACCGGCGACGTTCCCCTGATCGTGCTCACCGCGACGGATCAGCGGGCAGCCGCGCTGCAGGCTGCCTTTCGGGGTCCACCCGCGGCGCGCCGGACGCTGACGATCGAAAGCTGCCGAAACCACGCGAAGCGGCTCCTGCGCGAGCTGGATCCCCATTATCGCCAGGGAGTGCGGGTGCTCGACGCCAGTCAACGGCGGGCGGTCATGCGTGACCTCCTTCGCCGGCTCGGATTCCCGGCGACGTCGGCCGCCATCGAGCACTCGCTGCTGGCGCTCAGCCGCATGAAGACTCAGCTGGGAGGCGACGCCGTGGTCAGCGCCTGGTCGGCGTCGCAGCAGCTGGAGCTGCTCAGCCGCTATGATCGGGCGCTCCACGCCCGGCGCGCGGTCGACGCGGACGATCTGCTGGCTCGACCGGCGCGGCTGCTCCGCCATGATCCGGCGCGGCTCGCAGCCGGGTCCCGCCTCGTAGTGATCGACCAGTACAACCAGCTCAGCCCGCCCGAGCTCGAGCTGGTCACCGCCGTTGCGCAACGGGCCGGCGGACCGGTGGCGGTCTTCACCGCGCCGGATGAGGCTCGCCGCAATCGTTTCCGGCTCGATTTCCCGGACGCGGTCGAGACCGAGCTCCCGCTCGGGGCGGCGCCGCCGGCCACCACGCCCGCGCTGGCGGCGGCAACCGCCCGACGGCGTGTCCTGGCGGCGTGGCCTTCGGGTGAGGAACGCCTGGTCTCTTACCAGGCCACCGACGAGGTCGATGAGGCCGGCTTCATCGCGGCGGAGATTGCCCGGCTGCGTCGGGGCGGTCTCTCACCGACCGACATGGCCGTGACCTACCGCCTCGGTGCCACGGCGGACACCCTGCAAGAAGCGTTTCGGCGAGCCTCCATCCCGGTGAGCCGGGTCGGCTGGTGCGCCGACGACCACGACACCCGGCTGGATGTGCTGGCGTACCTGCGCCTGGTGGCGGACTTCGATAACGACGCTGCCTTTGCCCGGGCGCTCGGCCGTCCCTCCCGCGGCGTCCCTGCCGCAGCCGTGGCCAGCCTGTCCCAGCTGGCGGGCAGTCTCAAGCTGTCACTCTCTGCCACCATTCCGCATGCGGCCATGCTCTCCAGTCTCCCGGCTCGGACCCGCCTGGCGCTGCGCCAGTTTCGCGCCCAGCTCGCGGGATGGCACGCGCTCAAAGACACCATGCCGCTGGCCGACCTGGTGGACCGGCTCCTGGAGGAGAGCGGTTACCTGGCCTGGGCTCAGCACCGGCTTGCCGGACGTTTCCCCCTCGGCCAGATCGACCGTCTGCGCCTGGCGGCTGCCGAGTTCGAACGCATAGAGGGCCGCAACTGGGCAGGCTTTGTGGAGGCGATGACAGCCGCTGAAGCGGACGACACCGTACGGCTGGTGTCGTGGTCGCAGCTTGCCGGTCGAGACTACGCCGTGGTGTTCCTGACCGGGCTGGAAGACGAGACCGTCCCGCCGGGTTCGGCCTTCGCCGACGTGAGCGCGCTCGAGGCAGAGCGGTCCCATTTCGAAGTCCTGAAGGGTTACGCGAGGGTATGCACCTTTCTCACCTACGCGCTGGTGCGCACGATGGAGGGGAGGGTGGTGGTCCGCGATCCGTCCCGGTACCTGGTCGAGACGCCAGCGCTTTAGCTCCTCTCATTGGCCTCCAGATATGGGACGGACCCCCACCCCACCCTGCCCACGCGGGAAATCCCGCGACCCTGACAAAAGTGGCTCCCCGCAAGCAAGGGGAGGGAAAGATGAAGGACTCAAACTCCTACTCCACCCCGACCCTCCCCGCCCGAGGGAGGGAGAATCATGTCTCATATGGCGGGCAGGGTGCGGGTCGGGATCTCATCGTGGACTGAGCCCACGCTCATCAAGAGCGCGGCGTTCTATCCGCCTGACGCGACCACGGCCGAGGAGCGGCTCCGCTTTTACGCGGAGCAGTTTCCCATCGTCGAGGTGGACAGTACGTTTTATGCGTTGCCCAATGAGAACACCGCTGCCCTGTGGGTGGACCGAACGCCGTCCGACTTCATCTTCGATGTCAAGGCCTTCGCTCTCCTTACGCAGCACCCCGCGCCGCCGGAGCGACTCCCCAAGGATCTCCGCGAGCGGTTGGGCGTAACCAGCGGCAACGTCTACTTCAAGGACCTGAAGCCGAAAGATAAAGAAGAGATCTGGGAGCGCTTTCGTGCCGGGCTCCAGCCACTGGTCGATGCCCGGAAGTTGGGGACCATCGTGTTTCAGTTTCCGAAGTGGTTCCTGCCGAATCCGCCGGCGTACCGGTTCATGGAGGACCTTCGCGAGTGGGTTCCCGATGCGGCGGTGGCCGTGGAGTTTCGGCAGCAGTCCTGGATGAACGAAGTCCGCCGCGACCGGGTGCTCCAGTTCCTCAAAGACCATCGCCTGACCTACGTGGGGGTGGATGAGCCGCAGGGGTTCGTTTCCAGCGTGCCCCCGGTCGTGGCATTCACCGCGCCGCTGGCGATGGTTCGCTTTCACGGCCGCAACCAGGAGACCTGGGAGAAAAAGGGAATAACCACCGCCGAGAAGTTCCGCTACCTCTACGACCGCTCCGAGCTGGTTCCCTGGGTGGCGCGAATTCGGGAACTGGCCCAACAGGCCCAGGACGTGCACGTGGTCATGAACAACTGCTACGGGGACTACGCCGTCCGCAACGCCCGCGACCTCTCTGAGTTGCTGGAAAGCTAAGCCCGGATCCGCCGATCGGACGAGGCAGATTGGGATGCGGGGTGCGCCGAGCCGAAGGCGGCGACGAGCACGCGAACGAGCATATCTGTCGATCTGTAAGTGAGCGCGCGCAGGAGCCAACGCCCGGATCGGCCGCCCCGCCCCCAAGATGCGAGTTCGATTCGGTGGATTCGGGCTAGGCCCGCCTCGCCGAAGGAATTTGCCCCTGGGGGGAGTTGAACTGGTAGCCCGATGCAGGCGTACCAGAGTTCTCCTTGTCCCTACTGCGGCGCGACCTGGAACCCGCCCGGGGCCCAGACCTGCGCCAACTGCCGCAATCAACTGCCGCCGCCGGGGGCTGCCTACAGCCCCCCGGGCTACCCGCCGGCCCAGGCTCCGGGGCAGCCCCAGGCACCCGATCAGCCCCAGTATTCCGACCCGAACCAGGGCTACGCCCCTCCCCCCGGCTATCCGCAGCCGGCCCAGCCCGATTACAGCCAGGCTCCCCCACCCGGCTATGGCCAGCCGGCGCAGCCGGACTACAGCCAGCAGCAGCCGGACTACAGCCAGCAGCCGCCGGATTATGGTCAGCAGGCGCAGCCGAATTACGGCCAGCCGCAGCCCGATTACGGGCAGCAGCCGCCACCCGGGTATGGCGCGCCTCAACCGGGCTACGGCTACCCGGCCCCCGGACAGCCAGGCGCCCCCCCACCGGG
>DASPZT010000219.1:0-8468 GCA_035636135.1 Candidatus Limnocylindria bacterium
GCTGCCGCATGAGGCGGGCGTCGTATGCCTTGCCGGTGATCTCGTCGCCGCCCGTCATGCGCATGTGCATCATTGGCCGGGAACCTCCGCGCCGACGATCTCATCCTCTTCCAGCTGCCGCCGCCACTGCTGCCGCTGGTACAGGCGGGCATAGACCCCACCCTGCGCCAGCAGCGCCAGGTGCGGTCCCTCCTCGATGATTCGGCCGTCCTCCAGCACCACGATCTTGTCGGCGTCCCGGATGGTCGAGATTCGATGCGCGATGACCAGGCTGGTGCGGTCCTTCATAAAGTCGCGCAGGCCACGCAGGATGGCCTCCTCGGTCCGGGTATCGACGCTGGACAGCGCATCGTCGATGACCAGCACCGCCGGGTCCTTGATCACCGCCCGGGCGATGGCGGTCCGCTGCTTCTGGCCGCCCGACAGGGTGACACCGCGCTCGCCGATCACCGTCTGCAGCCCACTGGGAAACTGCTCCAGGTCGGCGCTCAACTGGGAGAGCTCGACGGCGTGGGTCACGGCCTCGGCCGGGGCGTCCGGCGTCCCCAGGGTGATGTTCTCGAGCAGGCTCTCCGAGAAGAGGAACGTCTCCTGGGGCACATAGCCGACCAGCCCGCGCAGGAAGTCCACCGGCAGGTCCCGCAGGTCCACCCCGTCGAGCAGGATGCGACCGGCCTGCGGGTCGTCGACCCGGGTGAGGAGGCGGGCGATCGTGCTCTTGCCCGCCCCGGTCGTCCCCACGATCGCCACCGTCGACCCAGCCGGCACGTGCAGCGTGAAGTGCCGCAACACCGGCTCCTCCCCGTAGGCGTAGGTGACGTCGTCGAAGAGGATCTCGCCGCGAACGGACGTAGGCTGGATTGGGTGCAGCGGCGAGGCGATGGCCGGCTGCCGGTGAAGGATGGCTTCGATCCGGTTGAGGGACGCCGCCCCCTGCTGAAACATGTTGGCCACCCAGCCCAGCGCGATCAGGGGCCAGGACAGCAGGATCAGGTAGTAGTTGAATTGCACGAACTGCCCCAGGCTCAGGCGCCCCGCCACCACGTGCTGCCCGCCCACATACAGGAGCACCAGCCCGGCCAGCCCGGCGACGGCGGCGAAGAGCGGCCAGAGAGCGCTGTTGATGCGCGCCCAGGCCATGTTGGCCTGCACGTATTCCTCGTTGGCCGCGCGGAACGTGTCCGCCTGGGCGTCCTCCTGGACGTAAGCCTTGACCACCCGGATGCCGGAGAGATTTTCCTGGGCACGCGACGACAGGGCCGCGAACTGCTCCTGGACCCGCAGGAACCGCCGCTGGATCACGGGACCGAGCAGCGTGAAGCCGAGGGTCAGCACCACCAGCAGGGAGACCGAGAGCACGGTCAGCTGCCAGTCGATGACCGCCATCAGGACCACCGCCGCCACGAAGATCACGACCGTGTTGACGATGTTGCTCAGTCCCATGCCCAGCAGCTGCTGGACCGCGGCCAGGTCGTTGGTTGCGCGGGCCATCACGTCACCGGTTCGGATTTCCTGGAAGAAACGCTGGTCGAGTTGCTCCAGCTTGGCGAACAGCTCCTCGCGGAGCTCGGCCTCCATCCGGCGGCTGGCCCCGTTGATAGCGAACCGCTGGGTGAAGCGGGACGCGGCGTCCGCCGCGGCGGCCGCCACCAGGGCCAGAGCGATCGGCAGCACCAGCCTCGCATGGCCACGGGTGATCAGATCGATCCCCCGACCCAACAAATAGGGCTGGAGAAGGGCGAACCCGTTGGCCGCCAGCGTTCCTACCAGCCCGATGGCCAGGGCCGTGGGGTGGCGCCACAGCGCCGACTTGAGGCGCGCCGAGGTCAGCATCAGCCTCTCCATCGTACCCAGCGACCGGACCAGATCCTGGGGGCGATCGCCTGAGAGAGATGAGGCTAAGACCCCCTCGCCGCAACGGGGAGCGAGAAAAGCCCTCCCCCGTGAGGGGGAGGGCTCCTGCGGGTTCGGACGGTTTCGCCCTTATCTCGTGACCACCACCGTCACTACGATCGGGCCATGCTCGACCGACGGGGCCGCATAGCCGGGGCTGGTGTTGATGTTGAGATAGGCGACCGACCCGACCGCCGTGTGGCGTCCAACGGTCAGGGTGACAGGCGCGGAGGTACTCCCGCTCAGGCTGCTGACAGCGAGCCAGCTCGGGATGTTGGTGATGTCCCAGGTCAAACCCTGCGTCGACCCAGGAACGAGCGCCTGGAGGTTGAGCGTAGCACTCGAACCGCGGGGCACCTGCAGGCTGGTTGGGCTCACCGAGAGCACTGGCGCTTGAGGCGTCATCCTCAGACTCACGCTCGATCCAGCGAAGCTCGACGACTCGCTGTAGCAGGTGAAGAAGATGTAGCAGCCGTAGGCGGTCCACGTGTCCCTCTCACTGGTGAAGCCACCGCCGCCCGTCAGGCTGAAGGACGCGGTCCCCTCGGGGACCTGGAAGATCGCGGCCTGCTCGCTGCCGAAGGTTGCGGTGGCGGTAGCGGGCGGTGGCACCACGCTGGGATAGGCGTTATAGCTCGGGCCCGAGAAGTTCTCGATCCAGCCCGCCTTGCCACCGGTCCGACTGCTCTGATCGGAAGTGACGACCGAGGGCTGGTCCCAGGTCTGGGTGTAGCTGGTGTTCACCCCGGCGGCGACGTCCGAGTAGCCGGCGGACAGCGACGTGCCCACCGTCCA
This sequence comes from Candidatus Limnocylindria bacterium, assembly GCA_035636135.1. Lineage (GTDB taxonomy): Bacteria > Chloroflexota > Dormibacteria > CF-121 > CF-121 > CF-121. The sequence continues at coordinate 2,689 of DASPZT010000219.1, forward strand.
GCTCACGCCGGTGCCGGTGATAGTGGTCGACGGACCCCAATCAAACAGGGAGAGCGGAGCCGCAAATGGGAGGTTCACGTAGCGCTGGATGATGTACCAGCCACAGGTGTTGGAGTCGCAGCCCGAATACCCGGGGGTCGTCTGGAGTTGGGTGACGAACAGATACCAGTCGCCCCCGCTATTGATGTCGTTGAGACGGTAGTCCGACATGCTCAGGTTTACCGTCGAACCGTTGGAATCTCGGTACGACGTCATGGCCGTGGAGAGTGCGGTCCAGGCCTGGCTGGGCGGCTGGCCGGCGAGTGCCGTGCTGGCCGTGGCCTGCGCCGTTTGGGCCGATGCCCACGCCATCAGGCGGGTCGCCGGCGGCGCCGTCTGGGTTGATGCCCATTTTGTGAGCTGAGCCGCCGCTTGCAGCTCCTGGCCCGGGGCAGCAAAGCCCTCATAGGTCTGCAGCACACCCCGCGCGTCCAGGCGGGCGCCCAGGTATGCATGCTGGCTGGGTTGGGTCGCGGATGCTTGCGGCAGCGATACGCCAAGCACCGCACTCAGCTGGGTGACGCCGGCGGCCGTCCCGGTGGCGGTGACCGCGGCGTGGCCCTGCAGCGCCAGCCTCGCCTGACAGATCAGCAGCGGCGTGGGGCTGGCCAGCTGCTCGGCCGACACCCGAAATTGCGATCCGGACGGCTGCGAACACGTGGCGGCGGCCGAGACGGGCGCGATCGACGACAGCGGATACGAGACGGCGAGCGAGGCGAGCAGCGGAAGCAAGATGGCGCGACGCATGATTCTCATCCTCCCTGGCCTCAGCCCGGATTCGGGCTTAGTGGCCGGTTCATTTGGCGACCACCCTAGGTCGGCCTGCCGCCACCGTCTATCCACCGATCGGAGGAAAGATTGGCGCGAAAGGCTGGCTCTTGTGAGGAGCCAGAAAGGAGGAGCGGAAAGGAGGAGGCCGCCAGTGGGGGCTAGAATGGTCGCGCGGCTGGGCCATGGAACGGCTGAAGATTGGCAGCCTGGGGGTCGACCGTCCTGCGCCGTGGGTACGGCAGCTCCTGGGGATGGGCGCCATCGTTCGCTGGGTGGGCCTGGGGGTGGCGGGCATCGTTGGGGTGCTGGCACCGCCACGGGCACCCGCCCTCCTGGTCGCCCTGATCCTCGCCGTCGGGGCCTACAATGCCGCGTCCATGTTGCTCGTGCGGCGCGCGAGTGACCAGTCGGTCCTGCGCATCGCGCGCACGGTCACGGTCCTGGACGAGGTGGGGTGTCTCGTCTTCCTGGCGATTTTCACCGGGCTGCCCGGCGGAACCCAGATCGCCTTCTACGTGCCCATGGTGGTGGCGTCAGTCGCGTACAGTCGCGTCGGCGGGGCGATCCAGTCTGTGGCCATCTTCGCCGTCGGGATCATCGCGGTCGAGTGGGCGCAAGCGGCCATCTTCGGCCGGTCGTTCTCCTGGGCGGTCGTCCTGCTGTGGGCCCTGGTCATGCTGGTGGTGGCCGTTTCCCTGGCGGCCCTGGATCGGACGGTCCAGGCGCTTCCCATCTCGTCACGAGGCGCCCTGGAGGCCAGCGGTCCCAGCGGCCAGACCGGACCCCCCCTGCAGCTCTCCCGGCGAGAGCGGGAGGTGTTGCAACTGATCGCGGCCGGCCAGTCCGATGCCATGATCGCGGCTCGGCTGCACCTGAGCGAGACCACCGTGAAGACGCATGTCGGGACGCTGCGCACCCGGCTGGGCGCCCGGACCCGGGCCGAGGCAGTGGCCATCGCCTCGCGCATGAACCTCCTGGATCCGGACGGCAGCTCGCCCGCCCGCTGATCGCTCCATCGCGGATGTGGCGAGCGTGTTCCTGGCTGCCCGAAACACCCCCACCCCTACCCTCCGCGCACGGGGGAGGGAGACCCCGGGCCTTGATGGCAGGGCACGCCCCAGTCATGGGAGGCCGGGCGGACTAACCTCCGGCCGCCGTCTTCTTCACGTCCAGTTGGGCGAGGTAGGTCTGGTCCGGGTTGCTGCGCACGTCCGACAGCACCCGGCCATCCTTGAGCCGGATGACGCGGTCGGTCTGCGCCGCCACGTCCGTGTCATGGGTCACCAGCACGAACGTGACGCCATATTCCTTGTTCATCCGGCGCATCAGGGTGACGAGCTGCTGGCTGGTTTCGCTGTCGACCTCGCCGGTGGGTTCGTCTCCCAGCACCAGCGACGGCCGGGTGATCAGCGAGCGGGCGATGGCGACCCGCTGCTGCTCACCGCCCGAGAGCTGGTCGGGTCGGTGGTGCATGCGGTCGCCCAGGCCGACTTCCTCGAGCAGGGCCTGCGCCCGAGCCTTTCCGTCCTTCCCGTTGTGGTGATATCGAAGCGGCAGCATCACGTTTTCGAGGGCGTTGAGCCCAGGCAGGAGGTTGAACTCCTGGAAGATGAAGCCGATCTTCCGGCCCCGCAGGTCGGCCCGCTGGCGGTCGCTGAGCTGGTGCGTGTCCTGGCCGTCGATCGCGTACTCACCCGCGGTTGGCTTGAGCAATAATCCGAGGCAGTCGAGCATGGTGGTCTTCCCGCTGCCGGACCGGCCGACGATCGAGATGAACTCGCCGCTCTCGACGGTGTAGGTGACCCCGTCCAGCGCTTTCACCACGCTGGTGCCCTGCTTGTAGTGCTTTTTCAGATCTTTGACTTCGATGCTTGCCATGCGGGTGCTCCCCCTTACTGCGCCCGCAGCGCCCGAACCGGGTCCATGCGGGCCGCCCGGAACGCCGGGATGATGCCGGCCACCGCGCCCAGCCCGATGGAGAAGACCAGGGCCACGATCACCAGCCGCCAGGTCACCAGGAACAGGCTCAAGGTCGGCGCGCCGAGGTTGACCAGGGTGGTCAGGCCCCACCCAAGGAAGAGCCCGATGGCGCCGCCAATAGCCCCAATCACGACGGCCTCCAGCAAGAACTCCCGAAGGATGTGACCCACGCGCGCGCCCACGGCTTTCTTGAGCCCGATCTCGCGCACCCGCTCGGTGACGGCCATCAGCATGGTGTTGACGACGGACAGCCCGCCCACGACGAGCGCCAACAGCGCCGCGCCGGTGGTGACCGCGGTGAAGATCGCCGCCCCGGCGTTGAAGGAGGCGACCAGCTGGCTGGGCTTGGTTGCCTTCACCCCCGCGACCTCCCGGTTGATCCGGTCGGCGAGCTGGTCGAGGTTGACGCCGGGATTCCCGTAGACGGTGATCCCGGTGGCCAGCTGGCTGGTGTCCACCGAGCCGCGGATGGCGGCCGGCAGGCTGTCCTTGAGCAGGAGCTGGGCGTCGGTGAGGCTGACGAACGCCCCGCTGTCCGGCGCGGTCTGGTCTTGTTAAGGATCCCGACCACCGTGAAGGTGTGGTTGACGAAGTCCGGCCTGGCATCGGTCGGCCGGATGGGCAGGTCCAACGCGTCGCCCACCTTCTTCTTGAACTCGCTGGCAAAGTCCGCGCCCAGGACTACTTCGCCCTGCGAGGCATTCGTGATGTCGCGCCCCCTGGCCAGAGACACCTTGAACTTCGAGTAGTCATTGGCTTTCGGGTCGCTGCTCGAGATGTAGTCGGGGATCCCGAAGCTCACCCCTGCGTTTCCGCCGGGCTTCGCGCTGACCCCGATTTCGGCGAAGGCAATGGCCACCCCGCTGACCTGTTCGATCTCGGTGACTTTGTTGAGCGGCATCAGGGCACCGCCGAAACCCTGCGAGCTGGAGGACTCGTCGGCCACCTGCACGTTCGAGCTGAAATAAGTCGCGCCGCCCGCGAGCAGCGCATTGAATTTTTCTGCCATGGAGCCCATGGTGACCAGGGCCAGCACGCCGATCACGATCCCACTGATGGTCAGGAAGTTCCGCAGCTTTCGCCGCGTCAGGTTGCGAATGATTTCCATCTGCCCCTCCTCGGATGTGTACCCCGGACTTATACCGCCTCCACCCTACTGGAGTCAAAGCCGGAATGAGACTGGCAGCGGGCAGGAACTCCGACGGCTCGCCGCCACGACCAGGTCACGGCGGTCCTGCGTGCCGTCGCTCTTTACGCTGCGTTAACCTCCAGACCAGGTGGTGGAGGCCGCGGTCAGGCCGCCCAGGGGCCGGGTCAGTCGAGAAGACGGGCTCGCTCGGCGATGTCGCGCTCGGCGAGGGCGGCTTCGTACTCCTCTAATGATTTGAACTCCTCAGCCGCCTGCAGCACCTGCTTGGTGGCGGTCTCCCAGTCCCGGGGTAAGGACTTCAGGAGCGGATAGCCGTGGCGGCGGCGGTACGCCACATAGATCAGGACCGCGAGTCCAATCCAGATCGGGCCAACCACCCGAGCGGTGTCGTGAGTCAGGATCACCATCACCAGGAAGAACAGCACCCCCAGCAGGCCGAGCGCGCCCAGGAGGGGAAACCAGACCGGCCGGCCGCGAAACCTCAGCTGGATGTTGAAGGGCATCTGGTACGGTCGCGGCGTGTACGGATCGTAGAGCCGCAGGACCAGCAGGGAGATGAAGACCAGCAGGTAGCCGGTGGTGGCTCCGAAAGCGTAGAGGTCGGCCAGGACGTCGATGGCAGCGCTCTTCCCGGGCGGGCCGGGCGTGAAGAACGCGAACAGCGTCTGCACGATCGCCACCCCGCTGAACACCAGGATGGCTCGGGCTGGGGTCGCGTACTTCGGATTGATCTTCGCGAACCAATTCGGAAGGAGCTGGAACTGGCTCATCGAGTAGCTGAGGCGCGAGGCGCTCACCACGCCGGAGTTGGCTGAGACATACACGATCAGGGCGCCGATGGCGGCGGTGAGGGGGGCGGCCACGATGCCCAGCACCGGGATGTGCCCCGCGATCAGCGCCACGGGATCTCCCTCGTGGCCGCGAAACTCCGAGGGAGGGACCATGCCCATGGCCAGCACCGAAAAGGCCATCGCGAACAGGAGCACCGAGATCACGAGGCCGATCGAGGTGCGCGGGATGATGGTTGCCGGCCTCCGCGTCTCCTGGGCAACCTGCGAGATGGTCTCCAGCCCGACGAAGGCGATGATGGCCAGCGAGGAGCCAAAGGCAAGCCGGGACAGGCTGGGCTGATTGTAGAGAAACTGGTTGGCGACCAAATCCGGTTTCCACACCAGGACAAAGCCGGCCACCACGATCACGGCCTGGGCGATGATGGCGGCCGTCCCGGCGATCTCATTCAAGCCCGTCGAGATCCGAATGCCTCGGACATTCAGCCAGGTCAGCACCACGATCCCCGCCAGGGTCTCCAGCAACCACAGCCAGGCCAGGTGGATCGGACCCAGCGTGACCGTGAAATCGAGCGCGTGATGGCCGAACGTCAGCCACGGAAGAAAGTAGTTGAAGTACCCGAACGCGACCACTGCGAAGAGCGAGATGTCGATCGTGTAGTCGAGAACCAGCGCCGCCCCGGCGACCAGTCCCCAGAAGTCGCCCAGGCCGCGCAGGGTGTAGTACTGACCACCCCCGGCGAGCGGGTAGGCGGAAGCGAGCTCCGCGTAGCACAGGCCCACCAGGGCAAAGACCAGGCCCGCTGCCAGGAAGGCGACCGGCGCCAGGCCGAGGGCGGCCAGGGTGATGATCCCCAGCGCCGTGTAGATGTCGGCGCCGACCGCCGCGTAGCCCCACATGTAGGAGCCCCAGACGCTGACATCGCGCCGCAGCTCGCTCTGGTGCATGCCGTCCGGTTGCGCTGGGCCCACCAACTGCCCAACCTGACTCGTCCGGCCGCGTCTGTCTTCCGTATGGCGTACGGAGATCCGTACGGAGTATCGAAATTTCC
>DASPZT010000220.1:0-4349 GCA_035636135.1 Candidatus Limnocylindria bacterium
AGCCGGAGCACGGTGCGCGCGAATGTATTCGCGGCTGAGCTGAGGAAGACGCGGCGAAGCGGCCAGCCCTCGATCTTTCCTCCTGGCACGTAGCGCGATCCGATGGCCAGGTCGGCGCCGCCGTCGACGGCGGCCAGCAGCTCTGGCAGCCGGTCGGGTGGATGCGAGAAGTCCGCATCCATGGTGAAGGCCCGGTCAAATTCATGCTCCAGGGCGTACGCGAAGCCGGCCATGTAGGCCGTTCCCAGTCCCAGCTTGCCGGGCCGGCTGAGCAGAAAGACGTGAGAATCGGTGGCCGCCACGTGGCGGACCACGTCTCCCGTCCCGTCCGGCGAGCCGTCGTCGATCACCAGCACGCCGGCCTGCGGGAGCGCGCGCCGAACGGCGGCGATCAACCGCACGACGTTCTCCGCCTCGTTGTAGGTGGGCAGGCACACCAGCGGGGTGGACATGCAGTGCCCGTACTATAGGAACATGCCGACACCGAGACGCCTGCGGATCGCGCACCTGTACGCCGACGAGATGAATATCTACGGCGATCGCGGCAACATCCTCACCCTGCGCAAGCGTGCCGAGTGGCGCGGCATTGACGTCGACGTGACTGCCATCGGCCGGGGCTCGGCGCCCGAGCTCGCCGCCTTCGACCTGCTGTTCTGGGGCGGCGGCCAGGACCGAGACCAGCAGCTGGTCTTCGCCGACCTGACCGCCAACAAGGCGGAAGGTATCCGGGATGCGGTCGCCCGCGGTGCCGTGGTGCTGGCGGTGTGCGGCGGTTATCAGTTGCTGGGGAACTACTACGTGACCGCGGAGGGTCAGAAGTTACCCGGCCTGGGGTTGCTGGACACCTACACGGTGCCCGGCCCCCGGCGCAACATCGGCAATGTCCTGATCGACGCCGGCCGGCTGGGGATCACCCCACCGACGTTGGTTGGGTTCGAGAACCACAGCGGCAAGACCTACCTGGGTCCTGGGTTGCAGCCGCTCGGCCGTGTGATCCGGGGGACCGGGAACAACGGCGAGGACGGCACGGAAGGGGTGGCGGCCGGCAATGTCTTCGGCACCTACCTCCACGGATCGCTCTTGCCCAAGAACCCGCAGCTGGCAGATCTCCTGCTGGCGCGGGCGCTGGGGGAGACCCTGGCGCCGCTGGATAGCACCGTCGAGCTGGCCGCCCACGCCATGGTGGCCGCCCGAGTTCTTCGGTAGAAGCCTTCGCAACGAGACCCCCTTCCCAGCCCTCCCCGCAAGGGGGAGGGAGAAGGTCAACGAGACCACGTCCCCGGCCCTCCCCGCAGGGGGGAGGAGAAATCGCTAGCGGGCCACCGCCTGCTCGTAGACCGCGATCGTCTCCGCCGCCGCTGTGTGCCAGCTGAAAAGGCCGGCGCGGGCGATGCCCAGCTCGGGCCGGCGGTCGCCCGCAGGCGGCGTCAGCGCGGTCAGCATGCCCTGGGCGAAGGAGCCGGCGTCGGTCGGGTCGCAGTAGATGGGAACGTCGCCGGCCACCTCCCGAAGCACGGGCAGGTCGCTGCAGACGACGCGTGTGCCGCAGGCCATCGCTTCGATCACCGGGAGGCCGAAACCCTCCGCGCGCGATGGCAGCACGACGGCGGTAGCTCCCCGATACAGGTCCGCAATGGCGTCATCCGGCAGCCGGCCCGGGAACACCACCGACCCCGCCGGCAGGATGGCCGCCGCGGCCGCCACCTCCGGATGACGCGGGTCATGCCCCGCGATCACGAGCTGCGCCTGGACCCGCTGCCGCAGCACCAGGCCAAAGGCCTCGATGAGGAAGGGCAGGTTCTTATAGGCCTTCCATTGCCCCAAAGACAGCAGGTAGGGCGGGCTGATCCGGAAGTGCTCCTGCCAGGTAGCCTCGGCCTTGCGATCGCGCTCCGGCCCAAAGCGCGGATCAGCCGCTTCGGCGATGGGGTGGACGCGTCCCTCCGCGTCCGGGAAGCGGCCGAGTAACGCGGCGGCGGTGGCCTGGGAGGGGGTGATGATCGCCGCCGCCCGCCGCACGGCGTTGGTCATCAGCACCTGGTTGACCAGGCGGGGGAGGCCGCCGGAATGGATCTCCGGGAATTGGAAGGAGAACAGGTCGTGGATGGTGACCACGAAGCGGCCCCGGTAGGCAACCGGGAGGTTGTAATGCGGGAAATGCACCAGCTGGAACTGACGGCGGGCCAGCTGGGCCAGCAGCGCGGTCTGCTCCTGCAGCCGGTAGGGCGCGGCGCCCGCGACCACGATCGTGGGGGCGGACCCCACCTCGGCCCGCACGGGCGCTCGGTCCTGGGGTGTGGCCAGCACGGTGAGGTGCTCGCCGAGGGTCTCCGCCAGCGGCGGCAGCAGCCCCCGGATGTACCGCCCGATGCCCAGCCCGCCAATCAGGCGCGCGTCGAAGCCGACCCGCTCGAGGATTCGCACCTCCCTCAGGGATTTGTGCGGATTATGGCCCGTTTCAGGCGATAATTTCGATGCTTTCTCATGGCGGGACCGAACGGAGAGACGCGTTATACCGAGGTGCAGCCTGTCCCGCCGCCCGGCCAGCCGACCGACTATTCGGACGTGATCCGGGACAGCCGCGCCGGCGTGCTCACCAGCGGCGAACGGATCAGCCTGATCGGGCGCTGGGTGGTGCTCCTGGCCGCGCTCATCCTGAACCACTTCGGCAACCGCAATTCCGAAGCCTCGGTGCTGTTTGTCGACGCCGCCCTGGCCGGCTGGGCAGTGGTCAATGCGGCGGTTTCGGTGGTCCTGCTGCGCGGCTACCGCCCCGGCCGCTGGTTCGGGCTGATCACCACCGCCATCGATCTGCTGGTGGCCACCAGCATCCTGTACGGGACGGGTGGCTACAGCGCGCCCACCGATTTCTCGCTGGTCTTCTATCTCCTGATCATTGCCTCGGGCGTTCGGTTCGGGCTGCCGGGTGCGGTGGCGGCGGCGGTGGTCGTGTCCCTCCTGTACATCGTGGTGGGCGGCTTTACCGGGTCCGCGCTGACGCCGCCCTCCGGGTTCGTCCTGGGTCGCATTTTCCTGTTTCTGTTCGTGGCCGTGGTGGCCGGGTTGCTGGTTCGCGACCTCACCAGCCGCCTCGACCGGGCCCTGCACGCCGCCATCGAGCGAGCCGGGCAGCTGGACGAGACCCGCCGCCGCGAAGCCCTGGAGAAGGAGCGCGCCCAGCGATTGGAAGAGATCGACCGGGTACGGTCCGAGTTCGTCTCGATGGTCACCCACGAGCTGCAGACCCCGATCGCCAGCATTAAGACTCAGGCCGATACCCTGCTCCATCAACAGCACCGCCTCGACCAGCCCACCCGGGAGGCGCTGATCGAAGGCATCCATCGCAGCGCTGCGGCGCTGGGCGCCCTGATCGAGGACTTCACCTCCGTCAACCGCATCGACACCGAGCACTTCACCTATCGCTTCGAGTTGCTGGACCTCAGTCAATTCCTGCGGGAGGGCGTGGAGTCGTTCCCACTGGACGCGCAGAAGCATCCCCTGCGAGTCCGGATCGAGCCCGGCCTGCAGGTGCGCGCCGACCGCAAGCGCCTGCAGCAGGTGGTCATGAACCTGCTCAGCAACGCGGTCAAGTACTCGCCTCGGGGCGGCGGCATCGCCGTGATGGCCTTCCTCGATCGCGAGAACCGGGTCAAGGTCTCGGTCCACGACGAGGGCCTGGGGATGCGGGAAGAGGACATCCCCCGCCTGTTCGAGAAGTTCAGCCGGCTCTTCGACAAGCGGTCGCTGAGCATTTCCGGCACCGGGCTGGGCCTCTATATCACCCGCGAGATCGTGCGCGCCCACGGCGGGGAGATGCTGGTGGAGAGCGTATGGGGCAAGGGCTCGACCTTCTCCTTCGTTCTACCTGTGGCGGCATCGTCGGAGGTGGCGAGCAACAAGACGACCACCGCCTGAGAGACACCATGGTGGAACCGATCCGGGTCGTGTTGGTGGATGACCACGCCGTCTTCACCGACGCCCTGACCACGGTCTTGAACCTGGAGCCCGACCTGCGGGTGGTCGGCCGGGGTGGCTCGGTCCGAGAGGCGCTGGAACAGGTTCGGCTGCACCAGCCGGACGTGCTCCTCCTGGATGTCCACCTCCCGGATGGCTCCGGCATCGATGCGGTCCAGGCCATCAAGCGCGACTTCCCCAAGACCCAGGTCGTGCTGCTGACCAGCGACGAAGAAGAGAGCGTGCTGCGCGACGCGATCGCCTCGGGCGTGACCGGCTATATGAGCAAACATGAGGCCACCCCGCAGGTGCTCCAGGCCGTCCGGGGCGCCGCCCGGGGCGAGGCCTTGATCGCCCCCTACATGCTCAACCGCTTGCTGGAAGGCATGGCTCGG
>DASPZT010000221.1:0-3502 GCA_035636135.1 Candidatus Limnocylindria bacterium
CGGCCGCCGGTGACGTCAATGACGCTGAGGACAACCAAAAAGCGCTCGTAGGCCGTGAAGTGCACGGCGGGGATGCTCCAGCTATAACGGCCATCCGAACGCGCACCACCGGTTCCCTTGACCTGAACGAACCAGGGTTGCCCGATCCCGTCCCAGGCATAGGCGCGGTCGACTCGCCGGCTGTCGACCACCGGAAGATAGGGCTGGAGCCGGCCCTTGCTGCCGAGGAGCAGGGCGCGGTCAAGGTCCTGTTCCCCGAGCCAGCCGACTTGTTCGCGGGTCAGTCCCCGTCGGGCGAGGTGCGAAGCGTCGACCTCGACATCCATCTGCGTAATGTTCCCACGACACGCTGCTGCGGGCACCAGCGATCTGGCTGGTGCGTTGCACATTAGCCCTGCGTGGCCACCACCCCCTCCCTGCCCTCCTTCTGAGGGGGAGGGACATGCACCGCGGGGGGGAGAGTTTAAGCGAGGGTACAGACAGGGCTTGAAATGCGTTCGGCCGGCCCGAAGGCCGGCCGAACCGCGCTTGACTTAGCGACTGGCGTCAGTTGTATCGGCAGGTCGCGACGTCCGGGACGAGTTGACCGTGGACGGTGCCGTTGGGCGACGCGAGGTAGGTGAAGGCCTCGGTCGCGGGCGGAGCTTGGTGCAGCAGGTTGGCGGTCTTCAGCTCGGTGATGTTGACCCCTTCGGTCGCGAGCGGGGCGGGTTTGTCGGCCACCAGGTCTGGATAGTTGCCGGTGTTGTTGTAGTACAGGTCGGCTGCCGACTGAATCGTGGCGCCGTCGGTCTTCATGGCGTTGCAGGCCGCGCTGGCGCTCACGCCCGAGATGTTGAAGAGCACGATCGCCGCGAGTACGCCGAGGATCGTGATAACCACCAGGAGCTCCACGAGCGTGAAGCCACCCTGGGTTTGCCGAGAGCGCCTCCGCGCTTGCGAAACAATCCTAGTGAGCATGTGTCGTTCTGTACCTCCTTGGTCTATAGCGAGCCTAGGGTCGCAATCTTGCGGCGGAGGTAACGGGTGCGGTCAGCGGAGTAGCAGCTGTGTGACGGCCAGGGCGATTCCGAATAGCGCCAGCGCGGCAGCCAGCCCGCCCAGCACGATCGGGCGGCGGGACCGCCGGACCGCGGCCGGTGGGCTGAAGTCCACCGCTACGGCCACTTTTGACGGGTCAGGCCGCCGCACGCCTCTGTCCCTCTGAGGCCATTGGCGTGAGCCGGGTTCGCCAGGTCGCCGGTTGCAGGAGGCCAATGCCGGCCACGTGGAGGTGCCAGGAGAAGTCGGGCGGCCACTCGCCGACCACCTGCGGCTTGCGTACCTCGTAGGCGAAGCCGGTGCGGCCAGCCTCGATCGCCTCCGGCACCATGCCGAACAGGCCGGTCAGGTACAGCGGGGTGGTGGGGCCCACCGGCAGCTGGGGGTCGGCCGAACGGCTGAACTTGAGCAGCGCTTCAACCGACAAGGAGAGCTCTTCCAGGTGGGTGGCGAGGCTGTCGACCGGGCTCGCTTCCAGCTGGACGGTGCGAAAGAACCGGGGCCGTCCGTCCACCTGGAGCACCAGGGTCGCCTCGCCGTGTCCCCAGTCCAGGATCAGGCCGTCGGGCACGCCGATGGCACGCGCCAGGGCTAGGGCCCGGAGATCCACCCGCTCCACCTGCAGTCCGGCCGCCGCCACGGCGGCAACGAGGCCGTCGATCATGTCCCGCCTGGCCGCGGCCAGGTAGACGGCAAGCTGTCCGCCGGCGGGGGCCGCGTGCCAGGCGTAGTACACGTCCCCCGGATCCATCGGGATGAGCCGTTTGGCCTCGTACATCACCGCCGACTGGAGATCGGCCTCGGGAATCCGCGCCATGCGGAAGTCGCGAACAGCCACCCCGGCATCTGAGATGGCGACCCGGGCCAGCCGGGCCGTGACGCCGCTGCTGGCGAGGGTCTGCAGGAGGACCTCCATCAAGATGCGAGTCGGCATCCCTTCGCGGTAGGCGCCGTCCGGCAGCAGGCTGTGGGCGTGATGCAGGGCGCCTCCATCTCCCAGCTGCAGGACCTTGAGCTCACGGACATCGAGCTCGATGGCGCAGACCGGCGTCACTGGAAGTGTTCCCAGGTGATGACCATAACCGTGCCGGTCTGGGTGACCAGGGCGTCCAGGGTATGGCTGGTACTCGGTGAGCTGACGTGGAACGAGAAGTTGGCGCCATTCCCCTTGCAGGGGCTGCCCTTGGTGATGGTGATGTTCACGGTGATGGCGCCGCTGGGGTAGTTCAGGACCAACGGGCCCGGGACCTTGGGTGTATTGCACCCATTCCCGTTCTTCAGGTCGAGGGCCTCCATGCCGTAGGCCAGCCCCGCATCCAGGGCCACCGTGGCCCGGGTGTCCGCCTGGACCGAGCTGAGGTCGAGGAAACTGGCGGCGGCCAGGGTGAGACCTGCCCAGGTCAGGATCAGAAACGCCGCCATGAAGACCAGGACCAACAGGAGGGCCTGGCCGCGTTGCCCACGGCGCCGGCGCGAGTTCAGTAGCATCCCGTTGCTCCGATTCGTTGCGTGACCCGGAGTGTCTGCGCGACGGCGATGGCCTTCGGGGTAAGCGTGACCGTCAACTGGCATCCGGCGGTGGCCAGCGCCAGACTCTGCAGCCCACGGGCGGCGACGAACCCGCTACGCACCAGGTTGCCCTGGGCGTCAATCGTGTAGGTGACGGTTGTACCTGGCGCTGCCCCGGCCGTCACACCGAGGGAGCCGCTGCCCGGTGTGAGGGGCCCGGTATAAGTAATCGACGTGGCACTGCTGAGATCGCGCAGCAGGCTCAAGCTGGAGGAGCTGAGGGCACCGTCGGCCGACACCTGGTTGGCCTCTTTGCTGATCACGGTGTAGCCGACCAAGAAGGTACTGGCCATGGCGCCGGTAATCAGCGCCAGTACCAGCAACCCGATGGCGGCTTCGATGATCGTGAATCCCCGACGGCTCATGGCTGCACCTTCAGCACGATGACCTGCTCGCTCCCGCCGCCCGGTGCGGTGACCGTGACCGAGATTTGCTGCAGGCCGTTGTCAGTGTTCGCCGTAGAAAACGTCCCCAACGCCGGGTCCCAGTACAGCACCTGGGTGATGGAGACGGTGTATCCAGTCGCCGACAGGCTGACGTAGGTCGCCGGCTTCGGGCTGTAGGTCTGGCTCTTCAGGTATTCGGCCTCCGAGCGTACCAGGAGCTCGAGCGAAGTCTGCTGCCGGTGATGCCCGGTCGCCAACGCGATGGACGAAAGCCCGGCCATCATGGTGACGACGATCACGCCCAGCAGGGCGACCGCGATCAGGACCTCGATGAAGGTCATTCCCCGACGGCCACGCAGATTGCGCATCCTACACGCTGCCGCAGGCACGCAAGCACGTGGAGAGGTCTTGGACGCGCTGTCGCGGGCCATGCTACTCATTTCAACGCTCCCACCAGGCCGTACATGGCGGAGATCAATGCAACGGCGATGAAACCAACCACGATG
>DASPZT010000222.1:0-6152 GCA_035636135.1 Candidatus Limnocylindria bacterium
CCCATCATCGCGGGCGCGGGTCTGCTCGAGGTGCCGCAGCTGTTCGAGCCCAGCGCCCGCGCGCACCTGCTTGTCTACCTGATGGGAGGCGTCGTGGCCGGGGCTGCCGCATTTCTGAGCGTGGCCTTCCTCATGCGATACTTCCGAGTAGGGAGGCTCGACCCGTTTGCCCTGTACTGTGTGGCATTCGGCGTGCTGGCCACGATCCTGTTCAGTCGGTGAGAGGAGGAGTCGATGCAAAACAATCCGGTGCAGAACAACCCAACCGCCTTCTGGCTTGGCCTGGTGGTCACGTTCGTGGGGCTGGTGGGGATGGTCTATTGGGTCTTTCTTGCATCCGGACACCCACGACTGAGGCACACCATCCTCTTCCTGGTGATCGCGGCGGCCGGGGCCGCACTGGCCTCCTTCGCGCGGCCACGCGCGCCCATCTCAGAAACGTCTCACTAGTAGGGCAGGCGGGAGAATAGCCACATGGTCGAGATCGGCTACGCCGCCATGCTCGAGCAGTTCTCACCGCGAGAGCTGGTGACCTACTGCGAGCACGCGGAGCGGGCCGGCTTCTCCGGGGTGATGGCCGCCGACCATGTCCAGCCCTGGACTCCCCAGCAGGGACAGGCCAGCTTCGTCTGGGCATTTATGGCCGCCGCGGCCGAACGCACCAAGGGCGACATCGGCCCCGGCGTCACCTGCCCTTCATTCCGGCAGCATCCGGCGATCATCGCCCAGGCCGCCGCCACCATGGCCGCCATGTACCCAGGCCGGTTCTGGCTCGGCCTCGGGTCAGGCGAAGCCCTGAACGAGCACGTGGTGGCGGACTACTGGCCGGAAGTAGCCGAGCGCATCGACCGAATGTTCGAGGCCGTCGAAATCTTTCGCAAGCTCTTCACCGGCAAGGACGTCAAGCACCGCGGTCCCTATTACCGGATGGAGACCATGCGGTTGTGGACGATGCCCGCCGAGCCGCCGCCGATCTACGTCGCCACGGCCGGTCCGGTCACGGCTGAGAAGACCGGGCGTCTCTGTGACGGCCTGATCACCGTCGGCGCTCCTGAGGAAAAGATCGAGGGCATTTTCGAGCGCTTCGAGAAGGGCGCCCGCGATGCCGGCAAGGACCCGGCGGCGCTGCCCAAAATCCTCCAGCTGCATCTTTCGTGGGCACCAACGGATGAACAGGCCCTGACCAATGCCATGACGGAGTGGCCGAACGGTGGCATGAAATTTCCCAAGGCCGACATCCGGTCGCCTCATGACTTTGCCCAGATGGCGAAGATCGTTCGCCCCGAGGATTTTCACGGGCGGATGCTGATCTCGTCCGATCTCGATAAGCACCGGCAGGAGATCCAGAGGTTCCTCAACCTGGGCTTCAGCAAGGTGTACCTCCACAACGTGGGCCGCAATCAGACCGAATGGATCGAGGTCTTCGGCCGCGAGGTCCTGCCAACGCTGAGTTCTGCACGACAGGCAAAGACCGCCATCCGCTGAGTCGCTGGGACACCCCCACCCTGACCCTCCACGAGGGGAGGGGATCGGACGGCGCCTTAGGCTGTCACCCGTTCCCGGATCGCCGGGATGACCTCTCGACCAAAGCGCTCGACGGCCTTCAGGTCGTAGGGCGGACGGAGGGACAGGATCATGTGGCGCACGCCGACGTCGTAATAGGCTTCGACCTGCCCGATGATGTCGTCCGGCGTCCCCCACAGCATCCCGGGTTTCAGTTGCTGGGGATCGGCCCGACGGCGGGAGGCGATGTCGGCAATCAGTGGATCGACCTGGGATCGGTCCAGCGTCAGAGCCAGCGGCGCGGCCGCCGATTTCTCGATGCTGGCGGGATCGCGGCCGACGGCCCGGCAGTGCTCCTCCAGGATGGCGATCTTGCGCCGGAAATCCTCTGGTGAGCCAAACAGGTTCCACTCGTCGGCATGCTTGGCCACCACCCGCAGCGTGAGCTGCTCTCCCCCACCGCCGATCATGAGCGGCGGCCGGGGCTTCTGGACCGGCTTTGGCTCGCAGTACGCCTGCTGGAGTCGGTAATACTGCCCCTCGAAGTCCGTCACCGGTTGCGTCCAGAGGCGTTTGATGATCTCGCAGGTCTCGTCCAGGCGACGGATCCGCTCTGCCGTCGGCGGAAACTCGATCCCGTACGCCTGGTGCTCGAGCTCGAACCAGGCGGCGCCCACGCCCATTTCGAGCCGCCCGCCGGTGATGACGTCCAGACTGGCGCCCATCTTGGCCAGCACGGGCGGATGGCGGTAGGTGATGCCGGTCACCAGGGTGCCGACCCGGACGTGTTCCGTCTTCATGGCCAGCGCCGTCAGCGTGATCCAGCCTTCGAACTGGGGGCCGGTGGGGTCCGCCTGGATCGGGAAGAAATGGTCAAACGTCCAGGCCGTGTCGAAGCCGATCCCATCGGCGAGCTGCCAGACGTCGACCAGCTCCGGCCAGGTCACACGCTGCGGTCCGGTCTGGATGCCAAAGCGCATGCGGCCCTGGGTCATCGCGTGCTCCGGCGCTTGCGGTCCACGTAGTCAAGCAGGATGTAGTCGCCCAGGCGGTCGGCGCTGGTGAAGAAGGCGCGGCCGCCGTTCAGCTTGGTCATCTGCTTCACGAACGACACCAGGTGGTAGTCGTTGTCCAGCATGAAGGTGTTGATCACGATGTGGTCCCGGGTGCAGCGCTGCACCTCTAGCAGGGTGCGCTGGAAGGTCTCCGGCATCGGCGGGTAGAAGAACTGGGCCTTGCCACCCTCCATGTGGGCGGTCGGCTCGCCGTCGGTGATGATGATCACCTGCTTGTTCCCGTCCTGGTGGCGGTTCAGATACTGGCGAGCCAGCATCAGGCCGTGCTGGATGTTGGTCCCATAGACGTACTCGTTGTAGGACAGCTCGGCCAGCTGGGCCGGCGGGATGCGGCGGGCATACTCGCTGAACGCGATCACGGAGAGGTGGTCGCGGGGAAACTGGCTGCGGATCAGCGCGTCGAGGGCCAGCGCTACCTTCTTGGCCGCGTAGAAATACCCGCGCAAGGGCATCGACCGGCTCATGTCGATCATGAGCACGGTGGCGCAGGTGGCCGCCAGTTCGGATCGATAGACCTCGAAATCATCGGTCTGTAGGTGCACCGGCCGGCCCGGGCCTTCGCGGCGGAGGGCGTTCATCAGCGTCTGCTCCACCTGCAGGTTGAAGGCGTCGCCGAACTCGTACCCCTTGGTCTCATCCGACCGCTCGGATCCGAACCCGCGTACCGAGATCGGGTGATCGCCGAACCGGTCGCGCTTGAGCCGGGTGTAGAGGTCGCGCAGCGCCTTCTGCCCGATGCGGCGGACGCCGCGCGCGGTCAACTCCATGCCGCGGCGTCCGGACTGCACGTAGCCTTTCCGCTCCAGCTCCTCGACCAGGGCGCTGAGCTGGTCCGCCGCCTGACTCGCCTCCGGACCCAGCAACTGCTCCAGCTGCTGCGACTGCTCCGGGGTCAGCGGACGTCCCTGATAGCCGCCGCGCAGGGCCCCCTCCAGGTCCTCGATCCCCTGCAGACGGCCCATCAGGTCCATCGCTTCCTGGAGGGGCAAGGACTCGGAGCCGTAAAAGGCATAGCGGTTTCCGAGGCTGCTGCGCGGCGACAGCAGCTCCAGGGCGGCCGCCAGCTCGGCCATCTCGGCCAGCAGCTCGGGGTCGTCGAAGGTGGCGGCGATCAGCTCCTCCAGCTCCTGGCGCATCTCGGGGGACAGCGACTGCATCAGCGACTCCATCTGCGCCATCTGCCGCTCCAGGTGCTGGACCAACTCATCCAGGGTGCGGGGCGGGTTGTCGCCGAAGAAGTGGCCGAAGCGGCGCATGAACCCCTCGAAGTCGGGCTGGCGCCCCTCCATCCGGTCGCGCAGCATCTGGTTGAGCGCCCGCAGCATCTCCTTGACTTCACCCAGCTGGGCCGGATCCAGCCGGCGCATCCCCTGCGCCATGTTCTTGAAATAGGCCTGCGCCATCTGCTGCTTGAGCTCCTCGAGCAGCTTTTGGAACGCCTCCGCGGCGCCCGGGTCCATGAATTCGTAGTCGGTCAGCTGGCGGATGGCGCCGCCCGGGTCGGGCGGCAACTGGTCAAGCTGCTCCAGCTTCTTGGCGGTGACTTTCTCCAGCACGCGTTGGGCGGCCGGGTCGCTGGCCTGGGCAATCCGCTCCACGATCCCCTGGCGCTCCCGCCGCACGATCTCGTTGAGGCGCTCCTGGATGTTGCTGAAGACGTTGTCCAGGTTGTAGCGCTTCAGCTGCTGCTGCCGGCGCTGGCGCAACCGTTCCAGCATTTCCTCGATCCCCGGCAGTCGCTTGCCCCGCGGGTCACGCCAGCCGCGGCTGAGCAGGCGGCGGAGCGCGTAGTCGAAGTCGCCGCCCTGGTACAGGTCCTCGGCCAGCTTCTCGAAGAGCTCCTCGGCATCGCGGCCAAAGGGCTCCTGGGTGCCGTCCCAGCGCTCGTATCGCTTAGCCAGCATAGAGGGCGCCGCCCTCGGTCTCGCTCTTGTTGAGCCGCTTGCTCAGGTGCAGGCCCTCCAGGATGAACTCGACCGCCGAGGCGGTGGCCGCGGGCTTGCCCTGGGCGCCCAGCCCCTTGGCCGCCTTCTCCAAACCGGGCGCCTCCCGGGCGAAGGCGACGTAGCGGGCAGACGGCTGCCACTCCGACACCTCGAACGTGAGCCCGGCGTCGAAGCGTTGCACCAGCTCGGCGAACTGGGTCACCTCGAAATGGCGCCGGAAGGTGTTGAGGACCGCCGTCTTCAGGATCTTCTCCAACACCGACTGGTCGTCGCCCTCCTCCCAGGTCTCCATCTCCAGCTTGCCGGCGCTGGATGGGATGACCGAGGGCAGGTCGCTGATGCGAGGGACCACCTCGGTCTCGCCGATGCGCAGCGCGCGGCGGGTCGCGTTGGAAACCAGGTTCTCGTAGTTGGTGATGGACACCCGAACCGAGACGCCCGACTTCTGGTTGATCTTGGCGCTGCGACGGGCGAGGTGGGTGATCTCGGCCACGATCTCCTTGACGAAGTCGGGCACGAACACGGGGAGCTCTCCGTCCCCGAAGTCGGTGCGCTCCTGATCGACGATGCGGATCTCGTCTTCCAACCGGCGTGGGTAGTGGGTCCGGATCTGGGCGCCGAACCGGTCTTTGAGCGGGGTGATGATGCGTCCGCGGTTGGTGTAATCCTCCGGATTGGCGCTGGCGACGAAGGCCACGTCCAGCGGAAGGCGCAGCTTGTAGCCGCGGATCTGGACGTCGCGCTCCTCAATCAGGTTGAGCAGGCCGACCTGGATGCGCTCGGCGAGGTCGGGCAGCTCGTTGATGGCGAAGATGCCGCGGTTAGTCCGCGGCACCAGCCCGTAGTGGATGGTGAGCTCGTCGGCCAGGTATTTCCCCTCGGCCACCCGGATGGGGTCGACCTCGCCGATCAGGTCGGCGATGGCCGTGTCGGGCGTCGCCAGCTTCTCGCTGTATCGCTGATCCGGCTCGATCCAGCGGACCGGCACTTCGTCGCCTGCGGCCGCCACCCGGTCACGGCACGCCCGGCAGATGGGTGCATACGGATTGTCATTGATCTCGCAGCCGTCGATGATCGGCACCCGCTCGTCGAGCAGGCTGGCCAGCGACCGGATCAGCCGGCTCTTGGCCTGGCCGCGCTCGCCCAGGAAGATGATGTCCTGCCCGGAGAGGATGGCATTCTCGATTTGGGGGATGACGGACTGGTCATAACCGACGATGCCGGGGAACAGCGTGTCGCCGGCCCTGATCTTGCGAATCAGGTTCTTGCGCATCTCCACCTTGACGGGGAGCACCCGATACTCACTCTGCCGGAGCTGCGCGATGGTCTGGGGGTGTTCCAATGGGTTACCTCATGCCGTGGGTTCGGACGACGGTCTTCCCATTGTAGGCAGGGTTCCCCAGAATCAAACCTTCCGAATCTCGGAGAAGCGGGCCAGGATGATGAACATGGCGAAGAGTCCTGCCGCCGAAATAGCGATCAGCCAGCGGATGCCAATGGTCTGGGTGAGCAGGCCGCCCAGAACGGAGGCGATGGGGATGACCCCCCAGCTGATGAAGCGCAGCGCGGAGTTGACGCGCGACATGAGCTGACTCGGGATCACCGATTGGCGGTAGCTGATGGTGAC
>DASPZT010000223.1:0-11990 GCA_035636135.1 Candidatus Limnocylindria bacterium
GTCCCGCCCAGTCCCCAGAAGTAGGCCACCTCGACCAGCAGGGGCTTGCGCCACCAGAGGGCCGCCGCGGCGACGAAGCCACCCACGTCGCAGAGCTGCACCGGAAGCGCGACGGCCGGCGACCAACGCCCCTGGAGCAACAGATACGGCTGCCAACTCAGCAACGCGACAACAATGACGACCGCCAGGGCCCTGGCGACCACGCCCCGCCAGCGTCCCGGCCAGCGCCACGCCGCCCCGCAGAGCGCTACGGCAACCACGATCAACGCCTCCAGTGGCACCAGGTACTCGGCGCTCAGGAAGCCCACCGATGCTGGGGCGTTAGTCCTCCGGATCGACCGTACCGCGCAGCCGGTTGACCTCGGCGGTAATCGTCTCCAGAGTTAGGCCCTTCTCCTTGAAAACCGCCGCAGGGGCTCCGTCGGCTTCAGTAATCAGGCCAATGAGTAGATGCCCGGTGCCTACATACTGATGCTGCCACTCCCTCGCCAGGCCAAAAGCAGTCTCGATAATGCGTTTCGTGCGTGCTGTGGGGACCAGCTGCTGGCCCGGCGATTTTTCGACCGGCAGTTCCATTCGAGCCTCGACCATTGCCGTGTCGATGCCGAAGCGCGGAAGCACGGTCGCGGCAAAGCCACTCTTGCCCCGAAGCAGCCCCAGCAAGAGGTGGTCTGGATCGATGGAGCGCTGGCCACGCTTCTCGGCTTCTTCTTGAGCCATCGACAGCGCCTCCTTGGCGCGGACGCTGAACCGGTCGAAGGGATAAGTGCCCTTTCGTAGTCCCGGCGGGAGGAGATTCTTCGGGAAGGTCCGCGTCTGCTGCCCGTAGCTGATACCGGCCAGTGGGCCCATGGCAACCATCGCAGGCTCCGGCTGATGGGCATCAAGCCACTCCAAGCAGGCCACTACCACGATCGAGTTGATGGGCAAGCCGGTCAGCTCACCGGCAGCCTCCAGGCGCTGGTACATCGATTCGGAAAAGCGGATGGTAGTGGCTCGCTCTCCAGCCATTCTGCCATCATTTTGCCATCGTTTTGACGGCTGTCAAGCCGCGCACTAGACTCAGCTTCGTGCCCGCCAAGGGGACCCTGTACCGCACCACGCCAGCCGACAGCTGGTCCTGGATCAAGATCGACGTCCCCACCCGGCTGGTCCCCCTGACCGTCGCGCCGATCCTCTACCTGTGGCTCCGCCACCGGCCGGCCAGCGACTTCGGCCTGACGTTTTCTCATGTGGGGCGCGACCTCCTGCTGGCCGTGCCGCTTGGCCTGGCGGCCTTCGCCATCGCGGCGGTCTTCCATGAGTACCTGTCCCGGCGTAGCCACCGGTGGTTCGTGCCCGACGAGCCCGATCTGCTGGCGCAGAGCGCGTACTACGTGCTGCTCAATGCTCCCATCGAGGAATGGTTCTTCCGGGGCATCGTGCAGGGCAGCCTGGTCCAGTGGTCGCGCGCCCCGGCGGCCGGGCTTCTGGCGACCACCGCCATCTTCGGTGCCTATCACTTCCTGGGCCGCTGGGGCTGGCGCCAGGTGGCGGGCACAACCGTGGCCGGCCTGGCGCTGGGCGCGATCTACCTGTGGCAGCCCGCTCCTCCATCGCTCCTCCTGCCTACCATCGTCCACGCCGCGTTCACCTGCGGGTTCCTCAGCCTCGGCCCGTATCTGATCTTTTCGTATCGCCGGGCTCGAGGGCGGTTCCGACCGCATGCTGAGGCCGCAACTCCCGTTCCTTAAGTACCCTTTGTGACGCGGAGGGGAATTCACAACCGTGAGACAATGAAAGCCAAATGGTAGAGCCCTCCCCGATACTTCCCAAGCCCGACTCGCCAGCCCAACCGGTCGCTGCTGGTTTTCGCGCCATGACGCCGATTCTGGCCGCCATCTGGCTGCTCTCTGGCATCTCGATGTTTGCCTTCCTCAATTTGCGGGGCTATGCGCTGCGGACCGCCATCCTCCTGGCGATCGCGACCCTGCTCTACGCCCGGGGCATCTTTACCATTGTCCGGCGCTGGGCGATCGACCGGGAGATTATTCGGGAGCGGAAGTCGCTGGCCGGGCGCATCGTGGACGTGGGGCGAGCCGGCACCTGGCGCCGCTTCCTCTGGCTGACGGTGATCACGGGGGCCTACTTCGGGGTGACCGTGCTGGTCATGCAGATGGACCCGGCGAATGCCGCGCTCCAGCTACCCGGGCTCCTCCTCACGGTCGTCACCACCATCGGGTACTTCCTGGTCATCATGCTTGCCCAGTTCTCAATCTTCTTCGGCCCCTTCCTGCTGTATGCGCGCATTGGCCTGGATGCCACCGACCCCGGGGATGCCAGCTGGCAGGTCAAGATCTCGGACGTGCGCGGGCAGCAGGCGGCGGTCGAGGAAATGAAGAAGATCCTCCACCTCATCGAACAGGGGCGGAAGTACGTCCAGTCGGGCGGGCTCGTGGAGCGTGGCATCCTGATGGTCGGGCCGCCCGGGACTGGTAAGACCATGCTGGCCAAGGCCATCGCCTCCAGCCTGCAGCTGCCCATCATCACGACCTCCGGCGCATCCTTTGCCGGGATGTTCCTCGGGATGGACATTTTGAAGGTGCTGATGATGAGCCGGATGGCCAAGAAGCGGGCCAAGAAGTGGGGCGGCTGCGCCGTCTTCATCGACGAGTTCGATGCCCTGGGCAGCCGCCGCGCCGGTATGGGCGGCGGCGGCGGGATGGGCGGCATGTTTGGCGGCGGCATGATGGCCCTCAACATGCTGCTGGTGGTGATGGACGGCCTGGACAACCCCGGCTGGACGCGCCGCAATGCGCGCAAGCTCATCAATAGCCTGCTTGACGCTAGCTTCGTCAT
This sequence comes from Candidatus Limnocylindria bacterium, assembly GCA_035636135.1. Lineage (GTDB taxonomy): Bacteria > Chloroflexota > Dormibacteria > CF-121 > CF-121 > CF-121. The sequence goes on from DASPZT010000223.1 coordinate 2,839, forward strand.
TCCGCAGCGGCTCCCACTGGGTGGGACGCGCTCCATCCCCCTGCGCATCCCGCCGCTCAAGCCACCCCGCTACAACATCTTCTTCATGGGGGCGACCAACCGGCCGCAGGTGCTGGATGAGGCCGTCACCCGACCCGGCCGCTTCGGCCGGCAGATCATCTTCAAGATGCCGGACCTCGACGATCGCAAGGACATCGCCGACCTCTATTTCGCGCGGATCCGGCACGATCGGGCGCTCGACTCGCCGGAGCTACGCCAGGAATTCGCCCTCATTACCAAGGGGTACTCGCCGGCGATGATTCAGCAGGCGCTCTCCGTCGCCCTCATGTATGCCTTCGAGCACGGCCGCGAGGGCGTCATCTGGGATGACCTGCGGGAGTCGATGGCCAACATCGAGGCCGGCCTCGCGGAACCGGTCAAGTACACGGAGAAGGAGGCGCTGGCCACGGCTCGCCACGAGGTCGGTCACGCGGTGGCGAACCGTTTCTTCCTGCCGTATATGAAGTCCGTCCGTTTGTCGATCCGCAAGCGGGCGCGTACCCTGGGCCACCATCAGGCGGTCGACGCGGAGGAAAGTTTCTCCAAGTTCCGGTCTCGGATCGCCGGTGAGATCCGCTGGGGCCTCGGGAGTATTGCCGTCGAACGGGTTTTCTACGGCGAGAACACCACCGGCGTCTCCATGGACCTGTTGAGCGCGACCACGGACGCTGCGGAGATGGTTGGCCTGTACGGCATGGGACCGGACAACCGGGACGACGCGGATAGCCTGCGGGCTCAGGTCATCGGGGAGCGGTTGATTTCGCGAGCCGCGGCGGCCACTGGCCCAAGCGGCGAAATGAGCGTGTTGAGCGCGATTCTCAACAACCCCAGCAAAGCCAAGGATGTGGCGCAGATCCTCGGGATCGCCTACGTCGATGCCTGGCGGCTGATGGCGAAGAACAAGGAAGCGATTGACCACCTGGCGAGGGTGCTGGTCGAGAAGCAGGAGCTGGTGGGGAAGGAGATCGACGATCTTCTCAATACGGTTACCCTGGCTGGCCCCGAGCACGCAGATGCCTGGCCCGACTTCGTCTTCTCCGTGGACGGCGGGCAACGGCTTTGCCCGCGCTGCCACCGGCTTCTGGCGGAGGGATCGCGCTACTGCAACAATTGCGGCGAGTCACTGTTCTCGCCATTCAACCCGGCCGAGAGCCAGACGCGCGTCCCGAGCTAGACCGTTCCGGCATCCGGGCTTCGGTACCGCGGTCGGCGGGCCTTAATTGCTGATTTTTTTGCCGGTCTCGGGGTATATGTCGGGTATCCCCTCTTCGGGCGGTGGGACAACGTGATGTCCCGCCGCTCTCGTTTTTTTTAGGCGCTACCCCTCCGGCAAACCCAGCCACTCCCGCTGTTTGTACGCCCAGTGATGGCGGGCCTGGATCCGGCGCACGGTGCCCGAACGGCTGCGGGTGACCAGCGATTCGGTCTCGGCCCAGTTGGTGTGGTATTTCACGCCCGTCAGGACTTCACCATCGGTGATGCCGGTCGCGGCGAAGAACACGTCGTCGCTGCGCACCAGGTCATCGATGGTCAGCACCTGATCAAAATCTGCCCCCATCTCAAGGGCACGGGTCCGCTCTTGGTCCGTCTTGGGATAGAGCTTGCACTGGATCTCCCCGCCCAGACATTTGAGAGCGCAGGCGGCCGTCACCGCCTCCGGGGCGCCGCCGATGCCCATCAGCACGTCCAGCCCGGTGCCCTCGATGGCGGTCATCAGGGCCCCGGCGATGTCGCCGTCGCTGATCAGCTTGATCCGGGCGCCCGTCTCGCGCACCTCCTTGATCAGCTCCTCATGCCGCGGGCGGTCCAGGATGACCACCGTGAGGTTGCTCACTCGCATCCGCTTGGCGCGCGCGATGCGCTGCAGATTGGCCGCCACCGGATCGTTGATGTTCACCGATCCCGCCGCCTCGGCGCCGACGGCCAGCTTGTGCATGTACGAGACATGCTTGGCGTCGTAGAGCGACCCGCGGCCGCCGGCCAGGGCGATGGTGGAGATGGCGTTCAGCAAGCCCTTGGAGAGCAGTGTCGTCCCATCGATGGGGTCGACCGCAATGTCGACCTCGGGCGGGTCGCCGGTGCCCAGCCGCTCGCCAATGTAGAGCATGGGCGCCTCGTCCTTTTCGCCCTCGCCGATGACGACCACGCCGTCCATCTCCATGCGCTGGAGCACCCGCCGCATGGCGTCCACGGCGGCCCCGTCGGCCGAATTCTTGTCGCCCCGCCCCATCCAGGCGCCGCTGGCCAGGGCGGCGGCTTCGGTCACCCGCACCAGGTCCAGGGCCAGGTTCCGGTGAACCCGCAGCGGTTCCGGCGAGGTCGGGGCCAGGGCTTCCGCCAGGGTCAGGCTCCTTCGCGCCAGCTCAGCAGCCGGCGCAGAAAACGGGGTCGATCCCTTCTGTTACTTTACCTGTCGAGGGGTTGGGCATGGTGAGTGCGCCGGCGGATGTTGCCGCGTGGGCCGCGGCCCGAAGAGGCCGCCGGACGCGGGCCCTGCTCCAGAACGCCGTGATCTTTCCCCTTCTCAACTTGTTCTGCCGCGTCGAGGTCCATGGAGCCGATCGGATCAAGGGATTTCGGGGGCCGGCCATCTTCGTGTCCAACCATGCCAGCGCCCTCGACGGCGTGGTCATGGTGCAGGCGCTGCCCCGCAAATACCGGCAGCGGTCGGTGGTGGTGGTGGCGGCCGACTCCATCTTCAAGCGCAAGTGGGAGGCGAAGCTGGCCCAGGTGACGGTCAACGCCTTTCCGATTCCGCGCGGCGGCGGCGCTCGACCGGCGCTGGATCGGCTCAAGGAGTTGATCGCCGATCGCTGGTCGGTCGTGATCTTTCCCGAGGGACGCCTATCGGTGACCGGGGCCATCGGGACGTTCAAGAAAGGCGCCGCCATCCTGGCCATCGATGCCGGCGTGCCCATCGTCCCGGCCTACACGGAAGGCCTGTACGAGGTGCTACCCCGGTTTCGCCGGATGCCCCATCCGGGCTCGGCCACCGTGACCTTCGGCGACCCGGTCGTGCCGTCCGGCGGAGAGGATTACGACAGCTTCGTCGCCCGGGTGGAGCAGGCGGTCCGCACCCTGGCCGGCCCCAAGGGCGAGGCCCACGATCTCCCCGCCCCGGTGGGCTCCGCCTCTGCCGAGGGTCCCAACTACTGGTACTGAGAGTCCCGTGGTTGTGTTCAGGCCAGGTCGGCTGCCTGGCCACGCGCGCCTGATTGCCGCACCGGAGAGTGATTCCCGTCACAATACCGATTTGATGCCAGCCCACCCGGCGATTGCCCAGCCACTCCCTTCGTCTCCCCGGTGGAGGTAGCGTGCCCCTGTACCTGGACCGCCACGATATCCCCGGGGTCACCGCCGAGGACCTGGCTGCCGCCCATGCCAAAGACGTGCAGATCGAGAAACTGTACGGCGTCCGGTACATCACCTACTGGTTCGATCCCACTCGTGGAACGGCCTTCTGTCTGGCGGAGGGCCCCGATCCCTTAAGCGTGGAGGCCGTCCACCGGGACTCGCATGGGCTGGTCGGCTCTCGAATCATTCCGGTGGACGCGCGCTCGGTGGGATCGTTCATGGGCGCGATCCTGGAGCCGGCCCCGGGGGAGGCCTTCGCCCATACCGCCTTCAGGGCCATCCTGTTCACCGACATCCACGGCTCGACCGCTTTAACCATGCGGATGGGCGACAACCGCGTGATGGGCCTGCTGCGGGCGCACGATGCCATCGTCCGGTCTGCGCTGGGCACCCATGACGGCCAGGAGGTCAAGCACACCGGAGACGGGATCATGGCCTCCTTCACCTCCGTCCAGCGGGCCGTGCAATGCGCGGTCGAAATCCAGACTCGGGTGGCCGAGCGCAACGCCGGAGCCACCGAGGCGCTTACCCTCCGGATCGGCGTCAGCTGCGGAGAGCCGGTGACCGAGGAGGGTGATCTCTTCGGCGCCGCGGTGCAGCTGGCGGCCCGGTTGTGCGCCTCCGGCGGGGCCGGGGGGATCCTGGTATCGAGCGCGGTCCGGGAGGTCTGCCTGGGAAAGGGGTTTGACTTCGAAGACCGGGGCGTGGCGGAGCTGAAGGGCTTTGACGAGCCGGTCAGGATCTACGGGGTTCGCCCGCAGCCTAACCTGGCGGCCAAGGAGCGGGAGGCCCCTTCGACGTAAGTCCGCCGGCTCCAACCGGCGCCGGCGTCACCCAGTGATCGGGAGGCCGTTCCTGGCGACAAGGGGTGGTCGATTCGACTCGCCGGTTTGATCTCGGTTTGACGGGGTAACCATATTCCGGGGCGGGCCGGTGTCACCGGTCGAGGGTGCCCCCTCTCCCCTCCCGGGGGCCCCGGCCCAAACCCCGCTTCGATCTGAGCCCCCAGCGTCCCGGGCTGTCATTTGGTAGAGTGAGGCGTCTTCGGAATTCCCGGGGATGATCGCCGCGGCCCTTTTCTGTCTTCTCGAACAGGCCGAGCGTTCGGTCTATCTGGTTCGAGAAGCAGGAGAGCAACGACATGACGAAGGGATCCGTGAAGAAGGTCGTGACCGACCGCGGCTTTGGCTTCATCGCCGCCGAGGACGGGAAAGAGTACTTCTTCCATCGCAGCGGCGTCGAGGAGTCGCTCGACTTTGATCGCCTCCGTGGCGGCGAGGCCGTGACCTTCGAAATCGAGCAGAGCCAGAAGGGCCCGCGCGCGAACCGCGTGCGCGCCGCCTAGCCGAGCACACAAATCCGGCCGAGGGCGTTCCCTCGGCCGGACCATTTCCCAGAGCCGGTTCGCCTAGCGGCGGTGGCTCTCGCGCAGCTTCTCGGGGGTCGTCTGGACCCGCCCGTTCTCCCCGACCAGGCTCGCTTGCGGCACTGATCCAGCCACCGTGGTCTGGCTGGCATTCTCGCCGACCATCGAAGGCAGACGATCCGTCGTCACCGTCGCCGCGGCGGCCGATCCCGGATGATCAAAGCCCTTCAGCCAGTAGCCTCCTGCGGCGCCGATGATGACAGCGGCCAGCAGTGCGCACACGATGGCGACGATCTGGAACGGAAACGGCTTGAGCTCGTAGGTCGCTTGCATCGAAGTCCTCCTCGTTTCTCAGTGGCGTGCTTTTGAATGCCGCCACTATGCCCCCGAGGCGAGCGGCCTGCTATGCCGCGCGGCACGAGTCACCTGTGTTGATCGGCACGGCCGGGCTAGCCCGAATCCGGGCTAAGCTGGTGACCGGAATGGCACGACTGACCTTCTGGCTCGACGTGGACAACACGCTCCTCGACAACGACCGTGTGAAGACCGACCTCGAGCAGCACATCGAGAAGCTCGTCGGCCCGGATCGCAGCCGGCGTTTCTGGGAGCTCTATGAGGATGTCCGCCGCGACCTGGATTATGTGGACCTGCTGGAGACCCTCAGGTCCTTCCGTTCGGCCTTCCCAGAAGAGCCCCACTTCCCCCACCTGTCGGCTTTCGTCATGGGGTATCCCTTCACTGGCACGCTATATCCCGGGGCGCTGGAGGCGATCGCGCACATGAAGACGCTGGGAGCCGTGGCCATCCTCTCCGATGGCGACCCGCTCTGGCAGCCCGCCAAAATCGCGCGCTCCGGGCTGGCGGCTGCGGTCGACGACCAGGTCCTGGTTTATGGCCACAAACAGGAACACCTGGATGAGGTGCGGAAGCGCTTTCCGGCCAACCGGTACGTACTGGTTGATGACAAAGCCACCATCCTGGCGGATATCAAGGGGAGGCTGGGCGCGGACGTGGTAACAGTCCACGTCTGCCAGGGACGGTATGGCCGAGAGGACGACCGCGACCCGGCGATTGACATTCACCTCGACCGCATTAGCGACCTGGCACGCCTTGGCGAGAACTCCTTGCGATCTCGTTAGAATCAGGGCAAGTTCAGGGGGCCCGGGGCCCGCTCAGGAGGTGGGGGATGGACGACGGCGCCTTCATCAACATGCTGACCCAGATCCACGATGAGGTCCTGGAGATGGTCAAGGAGCAGCATCCCACCCACGAACAGTTCGCCGCCTGGCTGCTGGGGCAGATCGAGGGCCGGGTCCGCATGCGCATCGGGACTATGAAGGCCTAGCGGCCGATTCGGGGAACTCTCAGAAGACGAGACCCCATCCCTACCCTCCACGCAGGGGAGGGAGATTTTCGCTGGCGCTCACCGCGGGAGGGACGTTCAGATGTTCTCGCCCGTGATCCGGACGGGCTCGATCTTGAACATGATCCGCTGCTCGTTTGGCTCCAGCTTCCGAAACGGATTGCCGGTGTAGCGTCTCGATAGCCGGTCGATGTGCTCGTCGGCCCCCACCGTGCTGGCCTCCACCAGCCGCCCATCGATCCGCACCCAGCGGTCCGGATCGTGCCGATCGAGCACCAGCAACGACATCGCCTTGTCCCGCAACACGTTCTGCGGCCAGCTGCGACGGGTATGGCTGTTGACCCAGACGCAACCGTCGCGGTACTCGAACCAGGCGGGATTCATCTGCACGGAACCGTCAGCGCGCCTCGTCCCGATAACGGCAAGGAAGGGCTGAGCGAGCAGGGTCTGCGCGGGCGGGCTCAACGCGACGCCGATCGTCCTACTCCCAACTCCCCCAGGAGGGACTAACCCGGACGGGCTCGACCTTCAACGTAATCCGCTGCTCGCCCGGCTGATAGCTCTGGTACTTGGGATTTCCGGTGTAGCGCAGCGAGAGACGATCAATGTGTTCGGCGGCCCCCTCGGTGGTGGTCTCCACCAGCCGGCCGCGCACCTTCAACCAGCGGAACATGTCTTTGGGATCCAGCAGCAGCATTTCGACCTCGCCGGCCTTTTGCAGATGCTGCGGCCAGCGCCGGCTGGTCGCGCTGTTCAACCAGAAGTAGCCGTCCCGATACTCGAACCAGACGGGGATGACCTGGATCGACCCGTTTGGCCGCTTCAGCGCGATGACCGCCGGAAAGACCTCATTCAGGAACGCCTTCATCTTGTCGGTCAATGGCTCCGGCATCAGGTCACCTCCCATCGGAACAGCCTGGCGGCGATCGCGGCGGAGATGGCCAGCCAGACGCCAATGCCGACCAGGTCCCACCGCACGGCCCACAGAGACGCCCCGTCCACGCTGATGCTGCGCAGCCCATCGGACACGTAGCTCAGCGGGGAGTACTGGGTCACGGTCTGCAGCCAGCCGGGCAGCACCGAGCGGGGAAAGAAGATGCCCGAGAGGAACATCAGCGGCAGGGAGATCAGGTTGGCGAGAGGCGCTGCCGTTTCCTCATTCTTGGCCCAACCCGAAATCGCCAGCCCCATCGCGATGAAGATGCAGGCGCCCAGCACCGCCACCACCAGCATGTAGAAGACATTGCCCTCGAAGTGAATGTGGAAGACGAACAGCCCCACCGCCAGGAGCACGATCAGCTGAACAGCCGACATGAACAGGCGGGTGGCAACCTGCGAGGTGAGAAAGTCGCTGACCCGCATGGGCGTGGCCATCAGGCGGCGGAGGACTCCGCGCTGTTTGAGCTGGACGAAGACGAAGACCACGCTGAAGATCCCGGTCTGCATGATCGACAGCGCGATCATGCCCGGAACCAGGTAGTCGACCGATGTCAGGTTGCGGCTCTGCACCGGTTGGGGCTTGAGCGCGAAGGTCGGCTGGATATTGGCCGCCGCGAAGGAGGCGCGGTCCACGAACTGGCTCATGATCGCGATGGCGGCCTGGGCGTCCTGGGGCCGGCCCTGGTTGAAATAGGCCGGAATACTGGCCGGTCCCTGGCCAAGCCCTGCCGGCAGGACGACCACCAGCGCCCGGCTCCCCTGCTTGAGCTGGCTGAGTTCGGAGTCCAGGCTGCCGGTGTGGAGTTTGACGGCCTTCACCTGGCGCAGATTGGTGAGCAGCGTCTGGCTGACCGGGTTCTGCGCCTGGTCCACCACCCCGATGTCGACACTGACGGCGCTGTTGAAGTTGATCACGCCGAAGATGGCCAGAATCATCAGCGGCACCAGCAGGCTGAAGAAGATGGCGCCCCGGTTGCGCAGGTAGGCCTTGAGCGACGACACGGTCAGCATGAACAGCGGGTTCCGCTGCATGTCAGTCTTCCCGCAAGTGGTGGCCTGTCATGTCGATGAAGACGTCCTCGAGATTGGCATCGCGTTCGGCAACCCGTTCCCGGCGGAACCCCTTGGCCAGCAGGTTCTGGACCATGGTTTGGGGCGTATCCAGGGCCAGGATCTTGCCCCGGTCCATGATGGCCACCCGGTCACACAGGGTCTCGGCCTCCTCCATGTAGTGCGTCGTGAGGACGATCGTCCGGCCCTCGCCGCGCAGGGTCTGGGCCAGCTCCCACAGATTGCGCCGGGCCTGCGGGTCGAGGCCGGTGGTGGGCTCATCGAGAAAGAGGACCTGGGGCTCATTCACCAGCGCCGTCGCAATGCTGAAGCGCTGCTTCTGACCGCCCGAGAGCTTGTCCACGGTCGAGTTCGCCTTCTCCTCCAGGTCGACCTTCTTGAGCAGCTCGCGCGCGTTCACGGTCCGCCCATACAGGGATGCAAACATGTCCAGCAGTTCGACCAGGTTGAGACCGCTGAAGAAGGCGGATGACTGCAGCTGGACGCCGACCAGCTTCTTGACCGCTTTCGGGTCTTTGCGCACGTCCACCCCGGCCACCAGGACCCCGCCCGCATCGGCCCGGCGGAGGCCCTCCAGGATCTCGACTGTGGTGGTCTTGCCGGCGCCGTTGGGCCCCAGGAGGCCGAAGATCTCCCTCTCTCGAACGCTGAAGGAAATCCCGTCGACCGCCGCCAGGGATCCGTAGCTCTTGCGCAGGCCCTGGACCTCGATGGCGTAGCCGGTGCCGACGATTGCCAATCCCGATCCCTCCCCGGCCCTCCCCCGGAGGAGGGAAACTTCCGCTCGCGCATCATAGCGAACGCCGGCTAGCTGAGGACTTTCTCGTAGTTAATCTCGACGACGTCGGGCCGAAAACCCAGGGATCGATTCAGCGAGAGCATGCCTTCGTTGACGATTGCGTTTCCGGTGTGGACCCGGGCGACCCCGTGGGCGGCGGCATACTCGGTAGCCGCCAACTTGAGAACGCGCGCGATCCCACGCCGGCGGTGCGTGCGGGCTGTCCCGGTCAGGCCCACGTC